>JBBSGQ010000320.1:0-4356 GCA_038253965.1 Acidimicrobiales bacterium
ACGTGGACGACCACGTGGCGGGAGACGCCCGTGGCACCGGACCGCTAAACGGGGCGTTGGCACGGGGGCCTCCATGAGCACACCGACGGCCGTCCCGAGCTGCTTCGTGTTGGCTCCCAGGCCGAAGTAGTAGGACTCGTTGCTGATCTTCTTCGACCGGAAGGCCGCGTCGAGGCTGGCTCGCTGACGAGCGAGACGCTTGCGCCCCGAGGGCGTCCGGGTCCCCAGATACGCAACGAGCCGCAGCCCACGTCGGGCGGACAGCGCCTCGATGTCTGCGTCAACCGCGGTGTAGAGGATCGCTCGTATCGGTCCTCGCCGGTAGTAGCGGTGGTCACCGAAACCGTGACCGCGGTCGCTGCCTTCGATGCGCGTGGTGACTCCCCGGCCCTCGAGTGCCAGAACCAGGCCGCCCTCGTAGTTGCTTCCTGCGAACGACACCGAGCGAACGAGCACGGCGCCATCGCCGCGAGGCAGACTTCTTGCCACGTCTGGCAGGAGCGTCGCGAGGCGCTTGGACTCCGGCCTTTGAGGGGTTCCGGCGGTGGCCGCGTCGACGGTGTTCAGCCCGGCGAGGACGAGCAGCGCCGCGAGGGACAGCGCGGTGAGCCACCGCAGGCGCGGCTCGTGCCTTCGCGTCGAGGCGAGCGTCCATGCAGCCCACGCCACCACGACGGAGGCGAGCATGGCCAGCATCCAGACCCAGCGCAGGCGGTAGGCGTAGAGGTTGCCGCTCGTGCGTGCAACTGCCACCACGCTGAGGACCAGGCCGAGCACCACGGTTCCCGCCAACCGGCAGGCGTCCAACAGCTTTCGCCGCCAAAGTACGATCACTGCGCCAAGGAACGGCAGCAGCAACCAGGGCACCGGAGCCGAGACGATCGCCATTGGTTCACCCGTGAAGATGTTCGGCTTCTCGGCGCCCACGAGCCAGTCCGGCCTGAGACCGAACTGTTTGATGACCACCCGGTACCCCTGGCCGAAGGTGTGTACCGGATCGGGAGGATGGCGGAAGTAGCGGGTGATCCTGGTGAGGTTGCCGGGCGAATGGATCATCTGTTCCACCAAGGGCGGCAGCCACATCACCACCAGCACCACCGCGGCTATCACTGCTGCCCGGGCCAGTGCCGGGCGGCCCGGATGGTCGGCAGCTTGATCCGCGCGGCGAGCGGCCAGGACCAACCCCACGACACCCCACGCAAGCATCGGAATGGCCAGTGGCACGTAAGCGACGTGGGTCTGGATGCAGAACGAGGCCACCCCGACCGCCACGGGGAGCGCCCACGCTTCCCCGCAGGTCATCTCCCAGGTCAGGAGGACCAAGAGGCCAAACGGCAGGACGGGGATGTAGGGGTTCCACCAGTCCCGTATGAAGTCGGCACCCAAGGACCTGACGACGAGTGCGGAACCGACGAGCGTGAAGAGCGCCAGCGGTGCCCCGCCCCGCCGTCGAGCCACAACGGCCATCCCAGCGATGGCTCCGCCGTTGATCAGCAGTGCCCCGAGCGCCATGCCGATCGAGTGCTTCGCTCCGAGCAGGTAGGGCAGGGCCAACAGGTAGTACATGGCCGGCCCGGGATGGTTCCAGCCGTCGCGAGAGTAGGGTCCGAGGAGGGCCGGGTGATGAGGGACGTCACGCGTGTGCAGCTCGTTGAGCGCGTTGTCAGACACCGCATGGTAGGCCGATCCCACGTGGACGATGAGCACGACAGCCGACACCAGAAGCGGCAACAGGGCCAGGGCCAATGCGATGCGCGTCAGGGACCGTGAAACAGTGCCGGTTTCACCGGCTGGCCGAGCAGCCTCCGCAACGTCAGTGGCCGGAGATCCCGCTACCACAGCCACAGTGGAGACGATGGTACAGGCTCTGACCATGGAGCTCGGACGTCGCGCGTCGGATCGACCGGCTGACGTTGCTGGTCGTGCTGCCGCGTTGAGCAGCCTCTACGGTGCGACCTGATGCGGATCGGCGTTGTGTGCCCTTACAGCCTCACCGTGCCCGGTGGGGTGCAATCCCAGGTGCTCGATCTGGTCCGCTCGCTACGGGCCAAGGGGCATGAGGCCCGTGCGCTCGGGCCTTGCGACGGGCCGCCTCCGCACAGTTGGATCACGCCGCTCGGAAACAGCATCCCGACCGCGGCCAATGGCTCCATCGCCCCCCTCGCCCCGGATCCGTCGGCCCAGCTCCGGTTCATCAGGGCGGTCCGCGACGAGGGGTTCGACCTCTTGCACCTTCACGAGCCGCTGGCCCCCGGCGCCACGATGACTGCGTGCGTGACGAAGCCGACACCGCTCATCGGCACCTTCCACGCTGCGGGGGTCAGCGCCTCCTACCGGTGGTTCAACCCGGTGGTCCGCTGGATGGCGGGCCGCATCGACCTGCGCTGCGTCGTGTCGGAGGATGCCCTGCTCCTGGCGACGAGGTTCTTGCCCGGCTCCTACGAACGCCTTTGGAACGGGATCGAGATCGAGCCCTATGCCAAGGCGGACCCGTGGCCGACGGCCGGACCGACGATCATGTTCCTTGGTCGACATGAGCCGCGAAAGGGTCTCGCGGTGCTCCTCGAGGCCATGACCGAGCTACCCCTCGGCGTCCACCTCTGGGTAGGCGGAGAGGGACCAGCCACCGAAGAGCTCAGGTCCCGATACGCGAGTGATCCCCGCATCAGCTGGTTGGGTCGCCTGTCGGACTCAGAGAAGCATCGCCGTCTCCGGGGCGCCGACGTGTTCTGTGCACCGTCGCTAGGCGGCGAATCGTTCGGCGTCGTGTTGTTGGAGGCCATGGCGGCGTCGACCGCGATCGTGGCCACCGACCTCGCCGGTTACCGCACGGTCGCCCGACCCGATCGCGATGCGTTGCTCGTCGCGCCTGGCGACGCTGCTGCTCTAGCTCGTGCCTTGCGGCGCATCTTGACCGACTCAGAACTGGCAGATGGGCTTGTCACCTCTGGGGAGGAGCGCGCCGCCCAGTTCTCGATGGATCGGCTGGCTGACCGATACATGGAGCTGTACGAACGCACGCTCCACAGACCCGATGACCGATCGGTGAGGTTGCCGCCGGGCGGCCCGACGCCAGCCCTACACTCGCGTACTCGAATCCAACGTGCAGCGGATTCGCACCCCAATCGCCGAACCTGGCGGAGGAACTCTTGATCCCCCTTCTGATCATCGTCGGAATCGTAGTGATCCTCGGTCTGATCTTTGCCGGCATGTACAACGGCTTGGTAAAGCTGCGCAACAAGGTCGAGAACGCGTGGGCGCAGATCGACGTGCAACTCAAGCGACGCTTCGATCTGATCCCGAACCTCGTGGAGACAGTGAAGGGGTATGCCGCCCACGAGAAGGAAACGCTCGACGCCGTGATCACCGCCCGCAACGCAGGCATGAACGCGTCGGGACCGCAAGAGCAGGCCGCCGCCGACAACATGTTGACCGGCGCGCTCAAGTCGGTGTTCGCACTGTCCGAGGCATATCCCGACCTCAAGGCGAACCAGAACTTCTTGAACCTGCAAGAGGAGCTCACGAGCACGGAAGACCGGATCAGCTACGCGCGGCAGTTCTACAACGACACGGTGAACCGCTACAACACCAAGATCCAGACGTTCCCGTCGGCGCTGCTGGCGGGCATGTTCAACTTCAGCCAGCGTGAGTACTTCGAAGCCGAGGGCGACGCCCGTGGGCCGGTAAAGGTCCAGTTCTGATGTCCGGCGCTGCTTCGTTCGGCTCCTCGAGGTCGGCCACCACGGGCATGCGGGCCTGACCCCCCGGGTCGCCTCGCTGTCACGTACCGCATCCCCTTGTACGACCAGGTCGCCCAGAACAAACGACGCTCCGCCGTCCTGATCGCCTCCTTCGTGCTGCTCACCGCTGCGGTCATCGCGGTGGTGCTGTACCTGTTGAAGCTCGGCCCCGTCGGGGTCGTCATCGCCGTGGTGTTCGCCGGCGGGAGCGCGTTCCTGTCCTACTGGAAGTCTGACGCAGTCGCCTTGGCCATGAGCCGGGCCAAGCCGGCGGACCCTCGTGAGTACGCGCGCCTCCACAACCTCATCGAAGGTCTGTGCATCGCGAGTGGACTGCCCAAGCCCCGGGTGTATGTCGTCGAGGACGAGTCGCCGAACGCTTTTGCCACCGGACGCAACCCCCACCATGCGGCGATCGCGGTCACCACGGGACTGCTCGACAAGATGAACCGGGTCGAGCTCGAAGGCGTTCTCGCCCACGAGCTGAGTCACGTCAAGAACTACGACATCCTGGTGTCGACCCTCGCCGTGACGATGGTCGGCATCATCGCGGTGGTGGCCGACGTGTCGATCCGCATGCTGTGGTGGAACGGCGGCCGCAGCGGTCGCGATGACA
>JBBSGQ010000321.1:0-4349 GCA_038253965.1 Acidimicrobiales bacterium
CCGTCCCCGAAGATCTGCAACGGACGACACTCGAGGGCGCCGGACACGAAGCTCGGTATGACCGCGGCATAGGCGTGCCCCGCGGGCTGCAGGGGGCCGTACACATTGAAGAACCGAAAGACGAGCACCGGCAGCCCATAGGAGTGCTGGTAGCCGAGCGCATAGGACTCACCAGCCAGCTTGCTCGCCGCGTAGGGACTCATCGGCCGGCAGGCGAGATCTTCGGTCTTCGGCAGTGCCGGGTTGGCCCCGTACACCGATGACGAGGACGCCATCACCACATGGCAGCCGCCGCTCTGCCGGGCCGCTTCGAGCACCCGGACCGTGCCGGTGGCGTTCGCCTCGTGTGTGGCCACCGGGTCGGCCACCGAACGGGGCACCGACCCGCGCGCCGCAAGGTGCACGATGGTGTCGGCGCTGCGACAGGCGGAGGCGAGCAGTTCCTCGTCGAGGATCGAACCCTCCCTCAGATCCACGTCGACGCCAGTGAGGTTCTCCCGAAGCCCGGAGGAGAGCTCGTCGACAACGATCACTTCCGTGCCAGGGAACGAGCTCAACAGCTCCCTACACAGGTTCGCGCCGATGAACCCCGCGCCGCCGGTGACCACCACCTTCACAGTCCGGGTCTAGCACGCACGGGCTACGGGTCGTCCTCGAACGTCATTCTGCCTGGCTGACACGTCAGCGCTTCTGCCGAGCCGCTGTGCAACGTCGGTACGCCGCCTATCGTTCGAAGGCTGCCCCCACGAGACCGGCGACGGCGAGCAACGTGGCCAACCGCGCAACGCTGCCCGACGAGCTGTCGGCTCCGTCAGCGGCGGACCCCGGTCTGCCGGCCCCGATCGCGCCATGCCGATCGGTGGCCAGGATCGACCCGGTGGAACCGACGGACAGGATCGATCCGGCCGACCTGCTGCACAGGATCGACCCGGCCGACTTGTAGGACAGGATCGACCCCGCCGAGCCGATGGACAGGACGGAGCCCGCCGATCCAACAGAGAGCATCGACCCCGCCGAGCCGATGCTCGCCAGTGACCCGGCTGAGGCGATGCAGATCTCGGCGCCCAGTGAGAGGATCGACAGCTTGCTGTCCTTCGACAGCCACGATCGCTCGGAGTCGATCGACGGGAGCCACGAACGACGGTTGCGTCGCTGCTTCTGCTTCACGACATGTACAGGGATCGGTTCGGGGCCGGGGAGGGGGGTGAACATTGCCGCAGCGTAGGGGAGCGCCGGCCGTCGGCCGCCGGGGTCGGTCGGGGTCGATCAGCCGGGCCGAGCCGGCGGATAAGGTCGGTCGCCGTGGTCGCGCCCGTCGTCCCGCAGCTCCGTTCGGCGCTGAAGCGATCGTCGCCCGGGCTGACCGTCGAACGTGGGCTCTGGGCCCAGGGGCACCAGATCGTGGTCGGGATGGACGAGGTCGGCCGCGGCTCGTGGGCCGGTCCGCTGACGCTGGGGGCGGCGGTGGTGCCGGTCGATCGCAGGGTGTACAAGATCCGTGATTCGAAGCAGCTCAGCAGCGCCGAGCGGGAGGCGTTGTTCGATCGGATCGCTGGTTGGTGCGTTGCGTGGTCCGTCGGCCACGCCACCCATCGCGAGTGTGACGAGCTCGGGATGTCGCAAGCTCAGCGCCTCGCCGCCCGGCGAGCGATCGCCGGACTCGGCGTCGTCCCGGACCGTGTGCTGGTGGACGGCAACTGGGACTTCGTCGGCGGTGGCATCACTCACACCATCGTTCGCGGCGACTCGACAAGCCTGTCGATCGCTGCGGCGTCGATCCTGGCCAAGGTCACCCGCGACCGGATCATGCGAGCCGAGGCCGAGCACTACCCCGGCTATGACTTCGAGTGGAACAAGGGCTATCCGTGCCCCCGGCACCGGGTTGCGCTCAAGGGCATCGGTCCGAGCGCCATCCACCGGCGGAGCTGGGCGTTCATGGACGACCTGCCCTGGCCCGGCGAGAAGCGCCACATCCGCCCCGACCCCCAGGGCCAGCTGTTCTCGACGCAACAGCAGGGCCCGGGCGCAGCTATTGCGTCGAGAACGAGCCTCAGTTCTTGAGGGTGTCCTTGAACGGGAGCTTGGCGTTGTCGCCGGGCTCCTTCGCAAGACGGAGGACCCGCTCGCCGATGATGTTGCGCATCACCTCGTCGGAACCGCCGGCGATGCGCATGCCAGGCGTACCGAGGACGAACTTGCTCCACGCCCAGGTGCCCCACTCACCGGTGTCGGCGGTGATGCGGGGACCGAGCACCTCACTGACGAACTCCGCAGTGGCTGTCATGTTGGCGGTCAGGGTGAGTTTGCCGATCGACATCTCGGGACCGGGCAGTTGCCCCGCCTTGATCTTGTCAGCGGCTCGCTGGTTGGTGAGCTTCGCGACCTGGAAACCGCAGTAGAGGCGCATGAGCTTCTGGCGCAACACCAGGTCGTCGCCCAGCCCGAAGTGGCGCAGCATCTCGGCCAGACGGGTGACGTTGGCCATCCCCAAGCCGCCGCCGCCTCCTCCGCCACCGCCGATCGACGCGCGCTCGTTCATCAACGTGGTGAGTGCGACCGACCACCCGCCGTTGACGTCACCGAGCCGATGGTCGTCGGCCACCCGCACATCGGTGAAGAAGACCTCGTTGAACGACGCGCCGCCCGTCATCTGCCGCAACGGTCGCACCTCGACGCCCGGGGCGTGCATGTCCACCACGAAGCCCGTGAGACCCCGGTGCTTGGGTTGGTTGGGATCGGTCCGGCAGATCACCTCACCGATGTCGCAGTACTGGGCGCCGGATGTCCACACCTTCTGGCCGTTGAGGACCCACTCGTCGCCATCCCGTTCGGCCTGCATCTGCAGGCCGGCCAGGTCGGAGCCGGCGCCGGGCTCACTGAAGAGCTGGGCTCCCACGAGATCGCCTCGATAGAGCTTCGCCAGACAGGCGTCTTTCACCTCGTCTGTCGCGTGGGCGAGGATGGTCGGCGCCACCATGCCGAGTCCGATCCCGAAGAACGACTGGTTCGGCACCTCATAGCGGGACTCGAGCGACTGGTACTCCCGTTCGAAGGTCGCCGGGAGCTCCCGGCCGCCGTAGGCGCGCGGTCCGTTGATCCAGCCGAGTCCGGCGTCGTACCGGGCAGCTCGCCACTCCTTGGCATCGGCGAGCTGCTGGCGCTCTGCGTCCGGGTCGATCTCCTCGAACAGCGCTACCCGGTCTTCGCCCTCACCCCACGCGAAGCCCTGCTCGGTCTGGCGGGGCTTGGCGTTGGCGTCGAGGAAGGCCCGGACCTCCTTACGGAACTGCTCGATGGTGGTCTCGGGCATCGGGGCCTCCGGAAGCTATAGCGGGTGGCATGCGGCAACGTACCGGCCGACCGTTGCACAGTCCACGCCGGTCGAGGTTCGAGATCGAAGGGGTGCTGGGTACGCAACAGTCATGGACCAACCGGATCTCGATCCCGAGAAGGAACAGGAACGGCTCGACGACCTCGGTCGGCGAATCGAGCAGACCCGCTCGGAGGTCGACGATCTCGACCCTTCCGCTGTCGAGGAGCGCACATTCGCCGATTCCGGCGCCACCGATGACGAGGACGACCAGACGATCGCGCCACCGGGCTGAGTACTGTCCGTTCTGTGCAGTTGCTCGACCGACTCAGGCCGAATCCCATCTCACTCTTCGCCGCCGTGACGTTGCTCATCTGGGGCAATCGCGTGTGGCTGGCATGGAGCGACGCGAAACTTGGCGTCCTCGGCAAGCTCGGGTACTCGGTGCCGATCACAGCTTTCGTCGTCGCCGCGCTGGCCACGCTCGGCATGCAACTCTCCGACCGGGCACGCGGGCGGCGCTTCCGTTCGCTGGTGGCTGCGCTCGCTGTCGGCACGCTCGCGTATTGGGCGGTCCGCCTCCCGGTGATCCTGTTTCGGCATCACTCGGTCCCGTTCAAGTTGATCCATACCGTCTTGGCGCTCGTCCTCGTCGCGTTGGCTGTGCGGGTCGTCGCCTTCCTCGGTCGAAGCGCGAGCGGGCGGGGTCGACCTCGCCCCCGGGCTCCTCAGGCGTCCGCCAGCTGACCGCCGGCTGTCGCGAGGTCGACGTCGAGCGATAACGTGAGGCAACGGCAACCTCCTCCCGCCTTGAGGAACTCGCCCACATGACAGGTCACGACGTCGAAACCCCATGCCTCGAGCTGCCGACCGACTCGTACGGGGGTTGTGGGCATCACCACCGTCTGACCGATCACGACGGAGTTTGCGCAGAACGTCAGAGTCTCTTCATCGGTGAGCCAGCACGGTTCGGGCACGAGCGCCTCGATGACCGTGCGGCCGTAGCGGTCCCATCCCATCGGTGCGCACAGCGCGTGTC
>JBBSGQ010000322.1:0-4345 GCA_038253965.1 Acidimicrobiales bacterium
AGGCCGTCGCCGACCTGCGGAGCGAAGTGGCCGCGCTGGCCATAGGGGCAGCCGAGCAAGTCGTCGAGCACAGCCTTGATCGCGACACGAACGTCGCGCTCGTCGAGGCCTACATCAACCAGGTCGGAGCGTCGAACTGATGGACGCTGGCCGCGTATCGGCCTACGCCGAGGCGCTGTACCAGATCGTGCGCGCCGAGGACGAGCTCGGAGAAGCCGAAGACGAGCTGTTCCGCTTCGCGCGGATCGTCGAAGGCAACGACGAGCTGCGTGACACGCTTGCCGACCCTCACATCCCCGTCAGTCGCCGGCAGCAGGTCATCGAGGATCTGCTGGCCGGCAAAGCAGAGGCGGTCACGGTGAGCGTCGTGTCGATGGTCGCAGCCAATGGACGGATCCGCGATCTGCCGGCCATCGTCGACGCAATGGTCGAGCGCAGTGCGCGCGAGGCCAACAAGGAGGTGGCCGAAGTGCGGTCGGCCATCCCCCTCACCGATGACCAGAAGTCCCGACTCGCGGACGCTCTCGGTCGGGCCACCGGCAAGGACATCGAGGTGAAGGTGATCCTCGACCCGTCGATCAAGGGCGGTCTCGTCGCCCAGGTTGGTGACACCGTCATCGACGGCTCGGTCCGGCGCCGCCTCGAACAGCTTCGCAACACGATCTGATGTTTCGCCCTCGTTCGTTCGCTTCGCTCACTCCACTCGGGCGAGATGGCGGCGCCGGCCTGCCGGCCGGCACTCAGCCTCGCCGGTGCGAACCGTTGTCCACCCAGCTGACCGCTCCGGCCGGCAAATTCGAGAAAGAACCCGTTCATGGCTGAGCTGACCATCAACACCGACGACATCACCGCAGCGCTGCGCAAGAGCCTGGAGGGATTCAAGCCGGACATGGCGGCTGCGCAGGTGGGACGGGTCATCGAGGTGGGCGACGGCATTGCCCGCGTGTCCGGCCTCCCCGACTGCGCGGTCAACGAGATGCTCGAGTTCTCCGACGGAACGATCGGGCTCGCCCTCAACCTCGACGAAGAGTCGATCGGCGCAGTCGTGCTGGGTGACGTGCAGTCGATCGAAGAGGGCCAACCGGTCAGGGCGACCGGTGACATCCTGTCCGTGCCGGCGGGCGACGGACTGCTCGGTCGCGTCGTCGATGCCCTCGGGAACCCGATCGACGGCCGCGGAGCCCTTACCAACGTGACCGTCCGCCGGATGGAGGTCCAGGCCCCGGGCATCATGGGTCGCAAGCCCGTGCACGAGCCGCTGCAGACCGGCATCAAGGCCATCGATTCCATGACGCCGATCGGCCGCGGTCAACGCGAGCTGATCATCGGCGACCGCAAGACGGGCAAGACGACCGTCGCGATCGACACGATCATCAACCAGAAGGGTCTGGGGGTGAAGTGCGTCTATGTCGCCATCGGGCAGAAGGCGTCGACCGTCCGCCAGACGGTCAGCACGCTCGAACAGCACGGTGCGATGGAGTACACGGTCGTTGTGATGGCGGCCGCCTCAGAGCCAGCCCCCTACAAGTACCTCGCCCCCTATGCCGGGTGCGCGATGGGTCAGCACTGGATGGAGAACGGCGAGCATGCGCTCGCGGTGTACGACGACCTGTCCAAGCAGGCCGAGGCCTACCGCCAGGTGTCGCTCCTGCTCCGACGGCCGCCGGGCCGCGAGGCCTATCCGGGCGACGTCTTCTACCTCCACAGCCGGCTGCTGGAGCGGGCAGCAAAGCTGTCCGACGAGAACGGCGCGGGGTCGCTCACCGCCCTGCCGGTGATCGAGACCAAGGCCGGCGACATCTCGGCGTACATCCCGACCAACGTGATCTCCATCACTGATGGCCAGATCTTCCTCGAGGACGACCTCTTCAAGTCGGGCATCCGGCCGGCCATCAACGTCGGCCAGTCGGTGTCGCGCGTCGGCGGCGCTGCCCAGATCAAGGCGATGAAGACTGCGGTGGGAACGCTCAAGGGTGACCTCGCCCAGTTCCGCGAGTTGGAGGCGTTCGCGAGCTTCGGGTCCGAGCTCGACGCGGTCTCGCAGGCCACCCTCGACCGCGGCTACAGGCTCACCGAACTGTTGAAGCAGGGTTTGAACTCGCCCATGGCCGTCGAGGAGCAGGTGGTGGTGCTGTTCGCCGGCACCCGCGGCCACATCGACGGCGTGCCGGTACCCGACGTGCGTCGGTTCGAAGGCGAGCTGCTCGATTGGATGCGGGCCCGCCACGGCGACGTGCTCGACCGCATCCGCACCGACGGCACGGTCGACGAGGGAGAGCTCGACACCGCGCTCAAGTCCTTCGCCCAGGAGTTCTCACCGACCGAGTCAGCCGACAGCACCCAACAGGGCACCCCGGCATCGCGACCGAACGGGGCGGTGGCCGCGGAGGCACCGGGTGACGAGCCCGAAGCCACGAAGGCGCCGACCGGCGCGAACGCCGCTCAGCAGATCGCCGGCGACCGACCGACCGAGTCGGCCGAGTAGAGGTACGCGCCGATGGCTGGTGGTCAGGAACGAGTTCTGCGACGACGGATCAAGTCCGTCCAGTCGACCAAGAAGATCACCAAGGCGATGGAGCTCATCGCAGCCAGTCGCATCGTCAAAGCGCAACAGCGGGTGGCTGCGGCGCGGCCGTACAGCGAGCAGCTCACCGAGGTGATCCGGAACCTGGCCGCGGCCGGAGCCGGCTCTGATTCGCCGTTGCTGCGCCAACCGGAGACCGTGAGCTCGGTGTGCTACGTCGTTGTGGCCGCCGATCGGGGCCTGGCTGGCGGCTACAACTCAAGCGTGATCCGCGCCGCCGAGCGGGCGATGCTGGCCGACCGGGCAGCTGGCCGTACCACAGCGCTCGTAACGGTCGGGAAGAAGGCGCTGACCTACTTCCGGTTCCGGGGTTACGACATCTCCGAGTCGTTCACCGGGTTCTCCGAGACGCCGACCTATGAGGACGCCCGCGATGTCGCGACCTTCGTCGCAGAGCGCTTCAACTCAGGTGAGTACGACCAGGTGAGCCTGGCCTACACGCAGTTCCTGTCCATGGCTTCCCAGCGCGTGCGGGAAGGGACCTTGATGCCCCTTGACGCGTCGACCATCGAGGCGCACCGCGACACCCGGGGTGCGGACGCCACCGGCGGGGATGGCGCTTCCGGGCCGACGGCCGACTACGAGTTCGAGCCGGGCCCGGACGAGATCCTCGAGCGGCTGCTTCCTCGGTACGCCGAGTCCCGGCTCTTCGCGGCCATGCTCGACGCAGCGGCGTCGGAGCAAGCAGCGCGCCAACGGGCGATGAAGTCGGCCAGCGAGAACGCGGATGAGATCATCACGAAGCTGAGCCGGGTGATGAACCGGGCCCGCCAGGATGCCATCACCACCGAGATCACCGAGATCGTCGGCGGAGCAGAGGCACTTAGGGCCGCCGGTGTGGGCGATGCCGAGTTCTCCGTCGAGGCGGTGCTGTCCGCTGACTACTTCAACGACCAACTGCTACCCCAGCAAACCGGAGCCAACTGAGATGACCGTCACCAACGAGCAAGGCACCGCCACCGAGACCGGCCTGAAAGACGGCAGGGTGGTGACCATCGCCGGACCGGTGGTGGACGTCGAGTTCCCGCCCGACGCGTTGCCGGAGATCAACACCTGTCTGGCCATGGACGTCGTGGTCGACGGCAAGGATATCGAGATCCGGGCCGAGGTGGCCCAACAGATCGGAGACTCTCGCGTCCGGGCGATCTGTCTCAAGCCGACCGACGGCATGGCGCGCGGTGCGCTGGTGCGCAACACCGGCGCCGGCATCACCGTGCCAGTCGGCGACAAGGTCCTCGGCCACGTGTTCAACGTGATCGGCGAGCCGCTGGACATCACCTCCGAAGAGCTCGGCGAGGTTGCGGACCGGTGGGAGATCCACCGCCATGCACCGGACTTCGACACGCTCGAGTCCTCGGCCGACATGTTCGAGACCGGCATCAAGGTCATCGATCTGCTCACCCCGTACAAGCAGGGCGGCAAGATCGGCCTGTTCGGCGGGGCTGGCGTGGGCAAGACCGTGCTCATCCAGGAGATGATCCGCCGCGTGGCCCAGAACCATGGCGGTGTGTCGGTGTTCGCTGGCGTGGGCGAGCGGACCCGTGAGGGCACCGACCTCCTGATCGAGATGCGTGAAGCCGGCGTGCTCGAGAAGGCCGCGCTCTGCTTCGGGCAGATGGACGAACCGCCGGGCGTGCGCCTGCGCGTCGCTCTGTCGGCGTTGACCATGGCCGAGTACTTCCGCGACGTGCAACAGCAGGACGTGTTGCTGTTCATCGACAACATCTTCCGGTTCACCCAGGCCGGCTCCGAAGTGTCGAC
>JBBSGQ010000323.1:0-4319 GCA_038253965.1 Acidimicrobiales bacterium
GGAGGTCCGACAGCACCGGCCGCTTGTCGGCCCGCTGCTCGAGGCTGCGGTTGAGCTGGGCCAGTGCCACCACCGGGCACTGCAGCTCGCGAGCCAGGATCTTGAGGCTGCGGCTGATCTCGGCCACCTCGACCTGGCGGTTCTCGGCACGAGACCGGCCGGTCATGAGCTGGATGTAGTCGACCACCACCATCCCGAGCGTCCCCACCTTGCTCTGCAACCGGCGAGCTTTGGCCCGGATCTCCATCACCGTGACGTTGGGGTTGTCATCGATCCAGAACGGAGCATCACCCAGGCGGCCGATGGCGTGGCTGATGCGGCGCCAGTCGTCCTCGGTGAACCGGCCGTTGCGCATCTTCACCGAATCGACACGAGCCTCGGCACTGAGGAGCCGTTGGGTCAACTCCACGCGGCTCATCTCCAGCGAGAAGAACAGCACCGGCTGGCGCGCCTCCAATGCTGCGTGGGCGGCCATGCCGAGAGCGAAGCTGGTCTTGCCTATGCCCGGACGGGCGCCGATCACGATGAGAGCGCTCGGTTGCAGCCCGGCGGTGATCTCGTCGTACTCGTCGTAGCCCGTCGGCGTGCCGGTTATGCCTTCTTTGCGGTCGTAGAGCGCTTCGAGGCTGTCGAGGGTCTGGTCGAGCAGATCGTGCAGCAGCGACATCGAGTCGGTGACCCGATGCTGGGAGATCTCGAACATCATCGTCTCGGCCTGGTCGATGGCCTTGACGACATCGTCTGGCACGTCGTAGCCCAACTCGGCGATCTCTCCGGCCACGCCGATCATGCGTCGCAGGAGCGCGTGCTCCTCGACGATCTTGGCGTACCGCCCGGCGCTCGTGGTCGCCGGTGTCGAGGCCTGCAGCCTGATCAGCGTTGCCGGACCGCCGATAGCTTCGAGCAGGTCGTGGCGCCGCAGCTCCTCGGCCACCGTTACCGGGTCGACCGGTTCGCCCCGGGCGGACAACGACGTGACCGCCTCGTACACGTGCCCGTGGGCCGGCTTGTAGAAATCGTCAGCCGTGACGAGCTCCGACGCCAGGTCGATAGCCGTCCGGGACAGCAACATGGCCCCGAGCAGGGACTCCTCCGCCTGCAGGTTGTGAGGTGGAACCCGGCCCACCGACTGGCCCTGAAGCGCGCCAGCTCGCCGTGGCGCCCCTACCGGATCATCGTCGAGAATTGCTGTGTTGGCCATCGCCTGCACCTTGGCCGGGATCGGTTGTGACTAACCAGTGCCGACATCTTGTGGGCGCCCTGTGGGAAACGTGGGTTGGTCTGTGAATGGCGCGTTGAACTCACAAGCCTGACCGCGAGACGACCTGTTCTGACGGATGATCGGGACGACTGGCCAGCGCTCAGCTGGCGACGACCTCGACGGTGACCGGAAACTCGACATCTGCGTGCAGCTTCGCTGGAACTGTGTGCGTGCCGACCGAGCGGATCGGTTCCTCGAGGTGGAGTTGGCGACGTTCGATGGTCACGCCGGTCTGAGCTGCGATGGCTTCGGCGATCTCGGCCGCGGTGACCGAACCGAAGAGCTTGCCTTCTGGCCCGACGCGAGCCGCGATGACAACAGGCGAAGAGACGAGCGACTTCGCCACATCTTCGGCTGCGCCTCGTGCTGCGAGGTCCTTCACGTCTCGTGACCTCCGCATGGACCCCGCTTGAGCCTCAGCCCCCGGCGACGACACCAGCGCCAGCCCCTTCGGCAGCAGGTAGTTCCGTCCGTACCCGTCGGCGACGTCGACGATGTCGCCCTTCTTGCCGACCGTCGCCACGTCCGAACGCAGGATCAGTCGCATCACAGGTCAGCCTCCACGTCGAGAGGCTGATCGACCAGCAGGTCGTGCTCGACTTCCTCACCCGCGATGTCGTCGGGCCCTCCGGCGACGCCGACGGGCGGAGGCGCAGTGGGACGCGGCAGAGGACCGTCGGCCCGGATCGCCCGATCGTCGCGCCGCTCCCGACCGCCGCGCTGCTGCGTGACGCGGCTGGTGTAGGGGAGCAACGCCATCTCGCGCGCGTTCTTGATGGCTTGCGCGACCGCCGCTTGTTGCTGAGCATCGTTGCCGGTGACGCGGCGCGCCCGGATCTTGGCGCGGTCCGACATGAACCGGCGCAGCAGGTTGACGTCCTTGTAGTCGACATACTCGACCTTGTCCTGGGTGAGGACGCTCACCTTCTTCTTGCTGCGTCGGGCGTTGTCCTTGTTCTTGCCCCGCTTGGGCTTAGGTGCCATCAGAAGGGCTCCTCGTTCTGGTCGTAGCCGCCACCAGCGGCGTTGGCGCCCGGGCGAGCACTGCCGGCATTGCCGCCTCCGCCTCCAACGCCGCCCTCGCGCCGTTCGTTCTTGGTGACCTGGGCTGTTGCCCAGCGCAGGCTCGGGCCGATCTCATCGGCCACGACCTCCACCTTGGAGCGCTTGTCACCGTTGTCGTTCTCCCACGAACGCTGTTCGAGCCGCCCGCTGACAACGACTCGCGCGCCCTTCTGGACTGACTCGCCAACGTTCTCGGCCATCTGCGCCCAGCACTTCACATCGAAGAAGGAGGTCTGTTCCTCCCAGTCGTTGGTCTGGCGGTTCTGCCAGCGGCGGTTGACCGCGAGGCCGAACGTGGCCACGGCTTGGCCGCTCGGGGTGTAACGCAGCTCGGGATCACGGGTGACGTTCCCGACGAGTGTGACTGTGTTGTCCATTCAGGTTTCCTCCTGGATCACCCGGCGCCAGCCGGGGCCGCCGCCCCGAGCAGCCCACGCGTGTGGGCTTCGTGGTCGGGGAGACGTAGCAACTTGTGGCGGACGACCTCGTCCGCGAGATGGAGAAGCCGATCGACATCGTCGAGCGCTCCGGGTTCGGCCTCGATCTCGAACACCACATAGAACCCTTCGGTCTTGTGGTCGATCTCGTAGGCGAACCGACGCTTGCCCCACTTCTCCGTGGTGGCGACGCGGCCGCCCTTGGCGACGGCCTGAGCGGTCACTTGGTTGATCACCTGGGCGACCTCTGATTCCTCGAGGTCTGCGTTGCAGATGATCATCAGTTCATAGGCTCGCACAGCGAGCTTCACCTCCCTCTGGACCCGGCGCGGCCGGGGCCCCGACCGATTGCGGGGCAGGGCTTCGATTGGACCGCTGGACCTTAGGCGAACCCTGCTCCGATGACCTCATCGATCCAGTATGCACAGGGGGACTGACAGGAATCCCGGGTGGCCGTCGCTCGGCGGTCTGCAGTGGCCCGAACACGTCGGCGCGTTGGGACCGCCAGGAACGGCATGAGCGCTCCCACCTCACGCCAGCCACCTCAAGGTCGGCGCGCTCAGACCGCCATGAGCGGCACCAGCGCACCGACCTCGTCTCGCGCCCTCGGCGCCTCGGCGCCTTCGGCGCCGTTAGCGGCTCAGGATGCCGAGCCGTGACGGAGCAACCGACCGGGGAGGGGCCCGTTCGCATCGACCATGTCGCGATCCTTGCGGCGCAGGATCTGGCCGTTGACCACCACCGCGTCAATGCCGTATGCGTCGGCCACGAGCCGGTCGGCTCCGGCCGGAAGGTCGTGCACGCGACGGAGACCCGAGGTACCGACGGTGGCAGGGTCGAAGACCACGATGTCGGCCGGCCTCCCCTGAGCCAGAAGTCCCCGGTCGGTGAGCCCGAACACCTCGGCCGGTTGCTGGGTGAGCTGGTGAACGGCCTGCTCGAGGGACAGCACCTTCTTCTCTCGGACCCAGTGGCCAAGGAGGTGGGTGGAGAAGTTGGCGTCGCACAGCTGGCTGGCATGGGCGCCGGCGTCGGACAAGCCGAGCATCGTGTGCGGGTCGACGAGGAGCTCGGCAACCTCGTCCTCGTCGGTGTTGAGCACCCCCATCCGGAATCGAGTACGCAGATCGGATTGCAGCGCAAGGTCGAGGACGAGCTCGGTCGGGTCGACGCCTCGCTCGTCGGCCAGTTCGACCACTGACCGTTCCTCCATCGTGGGATCGGCGGGGAACGCTGACACCACCGTGCGATGCCAGCGCGCACCCATCGTGGGCCGGTGCAGCCCGGCCTTTTCCTTGAACGCCGCCCGGAACGCGGGATCGGCATAGAGCTCTGCCCGCCCATCGGGACCGGCAGCCATGATGGGGGCGAACACGTCCATGCTGGCGAAGATGAACGGGTCGGCCATCGTGAACTCGAAGTTCAGCGGCCGACAACTCACCTGCGGATAGACCGGCAGACCGCGCGCAGCGATCTCGGCCGCCTCCGCCAAGGCAGCACGGTGCGAACCAGGGCCCCCCGCACCAGCCAACAACGCGGTCCAGCTGACCGGCTGA
>JBBSGQ010000324.1:0-4308 GCA_038253965.1 Acidimicrobiales bacterium
AACTGCTCGTCACGTTCCTGCAGGTGTTCCTGCTCGCATCGGTGGCCCTGGCGCTCGTGGTCACCGGGCCCGTGGCGGAGAAGGTCGGCTCCGGCCTGGGCATCGGGAGCACCGCGGTCACGGCCTGGGACATCGCGAAGTGGCCGGTCATGGCGGCGATCGTGCTACTGGCCATCGCCGTGCTCTATTTCGCCGCACCGAACGCCAAGCTGCGGGGCTTCAGATCGGTGCTGCCCGGCGCCGGGCTGGCAATGGTGCTCTGGCTGGTCGCGTCCGCAGCCTTTGCCGTCTATGTCGCCAACTTCGGCTCCTACAACAAGACCTACGGCGCGCTCGGTGGGGTGGTGACCTTCCTCATCTGGCTCTGGATCACCAACGTGGCGATCGTGCTCGGTGCCGAGTTCAACGCAGAGCGCGAGCGCGCCAAGGAGTTCGGCGAAGGCACCCCGGGAGCCGAGCGCGAGCTGCAGGTCGACGTCCGGAGCGAGCCGACTCCCAAGCAGCGCTCTCGCACCACTTGACAGCCGTCACGGTTGTTGCGTGCCAGTCAGGTCTCGATGTCCTCGGGGCCGAGAAGGCCCCGTCGAACCTTGCCGAGGGCGGTTCGCGGCACGGTGTCGACCAGGATCAGCTCGCGAGGTGCGGCGAACCTCGGCAGGCTCTGCTTCGCAAGATCTCGAAGCTGAGCGAGCGTCGGCGGCTCGGTCCCCGAGCGCGCAACGACGAACGCGACGACCCGCTGGCCCCACTCGTCGTCGGCGCGCCCCCCTACCGCGACGTCGGCAACTGATGGGTGCATGGACAGCGCGGCTTCGACAGCGGGGGGCCAGACGTTCTCCCCACCGGTGACGATGACGTCGTCACGGCGACCGTCGACGATCAGGGCGTCGTCGAGATCCCACCTGCCGAGGTCTCCGGTGGGCAGCCAACCGTGCGCGTCCTTGGGATCGGTCCCGTTGCGATAGCTCCGGATCAGCATCGGGCCACGCAGCCAGATCTCGTTGTCGACGATCCGCACGTCGACGCCGTCGAGTGGATGACCGTCATACACCACGCCACCCCCGGACTCGGTGAGGCCGTACGTGCGGATCACGTTGGTCGGTCGGTCGGCCGGATCGGCCGAGCCACCGAGCACGACCCAGCGGTACCGGTCCGTAGCAGTGCGACCGAGAGCCGTCGGCACGAGCGATACCAGCGTGCAGCGATTGGCTCCCGATCCGGCGGCTGTGACCCGTCCTGCATCGAAGCCGTCGTGGACGGTGAGCGCGGTCCCGGTGGTCAGAGCACGGGTGACGACGCCGAGCCCGCCGACGTGTGCGAGTGGCAAGCAGGCCAACCAGTGGTCGGTTGTCGGATCCACCTCGAGCCGGCGGTGCACCGCCCGGGCATGTGACGCCACCGCATCGTGGGTCAGGACCACGCCCTTCGGGTCACCGGTCGTTCCGCTCGTCGTCACGACCAAAGCGTCACCGTCCTCTGTCGGCTCCGATTCGACGCCCAGCAGACGCCGACCGGTCGGGCCGGTCGAGCCGTCGACGATCGCCGCCGGGGCCATGGCTTCGAGGACCTGCCGGCGGCCCGGCGGCGGAAGGCGCTGGTCGATCATGAGCACTGCGTCGCCTTCGTCCCAGACCGACCTCAGCGCCTCGACCGCAGCACCGGCGGGAAGATCGATGGCGACGAGGCGGCCCACATCGTCAGCCTGCCGCGGATTCGGCGCACTCCCGACCACCGGGCAACACTCGGGGCCGATGACCGACGCCACGATCCGCCCCGCTGCCACCTGGTACGCCGCAGGGGACTACCAAGACATCCGCTACGAGACGACCGATCCCTTCGCGGGCGACGGTCCAAACATCGAGGCGGGCTCTGACCAACCGAGCCGCGGCCTCGTCGCCAAGATCACCATCGATCGGCCGGAGGTTCGCAACGCGTTCCGACCACGAACCGTAGAAGAGCTGTCGCAGGCGTTCACCATCGCTCGCGAGGATCCCGATGTCGGGGTGATCATCCTGACCGGAGAGGGCCCGCTTGCGTTCTGTTCGGGGGGGGACCAACAGGCGCGCGGCGACTCGGGCTACGTGGGTGAGGACAAGATCGGCCAGAGAGGCATCGGTCGGTTCCTCATCACCGACCTGCACGTGCAGATCCGCCGGCTGCCGAAGCCGGTCGTGGCGATGGTCGCCGGCTACGCCATCGGCGGGGGCCACGTGCTGCACGTGGTGTGCGACCTCACCGTTGCCGCCGACAACGCGAGGTTCGGCCAGACAGGCCCCCGGGTCGGGTCGTTCGACGGCGGGTTCGGCGCCACGCTTCTCGCGCAGCAGGTCGGCCAGAAGCGGGCCAAGGAGATCTGGTTCCTGTGCCGCCAGTACGACGCGCAACAAGCGCTCGACATGGGCCTGGTGAACGCAGTGGTGCCGCTCGAGGCGCTCGAAGAGGAAACCGTGCGGTGGTGTCGCGACATGCTGTCGCTGTCCCCGTTCGCGCTGCGATTGCTCAAGGCGAGCTTCCACGCGGCCGAGGACGGCCTGTCCGGTCTGCAACAGCTCGCACACGACACGAACCTGCTGTTCTACGCGTCGGAGGAAGCACAGGAGGGGCGCGACGCATACCGGCAGAAGCGAAGGCCCGAGTTCGAGAAGTTCCCCCGTCGCCCATGATGCCGGGATAGCACGGTGAACAAGTGGGTCGCAGGAGCGCGTCCCCGGACGCTGCCGGCCGCGGTGGTGCCGGTGGCCGTGGGCACGGCGAGCGCCGTCGGTCGGGTCTCGGGTGGGCTCATCTGGTGGCGGGCCGGTGCGGCGATGGTCGTCGCTCTCGCGCTCCAGATCGGGACGAACTACGCCAACGACTACAGCGACGGGATTCGCGGCACCGATTCAGACGACCAGCGCGTCGGACCCGTTCGGCTCGTCGGCCAGGGTCTGGCCTCTCCACCAGCTGTCAAACGGGCCGCGTTCGCGGCGTTCGGCGTCGCCGCCCTGGCCGGCGGAGCACTGGCGGTGGTCACCGGACCGGAGCTGTTCGTGGTCGGAGCGCTGGCCATCCTGGCCGGTTGGTTCTACACGGGTGGTCCTCGGCCCTACGGCTATGCCGGGTTCGGCGAGCTGTTCGTGTTCGTCTTCTTCGGCCTCGTCGCCACCGCCGGCTCGAGCTACGTCCAGACCGAGCATCTCACGGCGCTGTCGTTGGGCGCATCGGTTCCCGTCGGGTTCCTCGCCACAGCGCTGCTCGTCGTCAACAACCTTCGAGACATCCCTGGCGACACCACAGCCGGCAAGCGCACCCTTGCTGTGCGCTTGGGCGACAGTCGGACTCGACTGCTCTACACGCTGCTCGTCGTCGCCGCGTTCGTAGCGGTCCCCTTGGTTGCGGGGCTGGGGAACCGGCCGGCCGGCGCGATGGCGCTGATCGGCATCGTGTTCGCCCAACGGCCGGTGCTGCGGATCCTGCAGGGCGCAGCGGGACCGGCGTTGATCCCTGTCCTCGGCCGCACGGCGCGGGCGCAACTCGTGTTCGGTGTCCTGTTCACTGTCGGGCTCGCCATCTCGGCCTGACCGCCACGTGCCGCCGCCGCTACCTACAGGCCCTGCTCCCCGAGGAACGACCTGAGCATCTCGAGGAACGGTCCCGGCGCTTCGAGGTGCGCGGCGTGTCCAGCGTCTGGCACGATCGCCGTGCGGGCATTCGGTCCGATCGAAGCGGTCAGGCGCTGTCCGATCGTGCGGAACTTCGCGTCGCGCTCGCCGGCGACGACGAGCACGGGCATGGTCAGCTCGGCCAGCCGGCTCCACAACGGGGGATCCTGAGTTCCGGTGCCCGCCAACCGCAGAGAGGCGGCAAGTCCGGCGACTGTGTTCTCTCGGCGGGTCTCGAGCCCTGCCGCGTCCGATGAGAGTCCGGCGAACAGGGGTTGGGCCAGCCAGGTACTGAGGAACGGCTCCAGCCCGTCGAGCTCGAGCCGTTGCGCGAGCCCCTCGTCGGCCCGCCGTCGAGCCGACCGCTCGGCCGGATCGTCGAGCCCAGCCGTCGCGCCGACCAGGACGACCGATCGCACGAGGGTGGGCTGCTCGAGCGCCAGGTGCAGACAGAGACGCCCACCCATCGAGTAGCCGACATAAGCCGCCGGGCCGCCGGCTCGGCCGAGCAAGCGGCTGCCCTCCCAGAGGTCGACGTGAACGTTGGCCGATCGCCCGTGTCCGGGTGCGTCGACGCTGATCACGCGGTGGTCGCGCGCCAATGCTCCGGCGATGGGCTGCCACGACGTCGACGTCTGGGTGAACCCGTGAACGAGGACGACTGGAG
>JBBSGQ010000325.1:0-4279 GCA_038253965.1 Acidimicrobiales bacterium
CTCGACCACTGCGTTGCCGACGACCACTTCGTCGACGAGCACTCTCGTGCCGGCGTTCCCGACGACGTCGACCTCATCGACGGTGCCCGGACCGCTCGATGTGAGAACCGAACCCGCGGGCATGACCTGCAGCGCGCTCGCCAGTCGGGGGTACGCATACGCCGCGGTGGTCGACTACTGGCGGCTACAGGGTCGACCGGGCCGAATGGACGTGGACTCGAACGGCAAGCCGTGCGAAACCGTCTATCCGCCAGCGATCGTGGGTGCGTTCTGGCGGCGGTGAACGGCGCGCCGACTGCGAGGCTGCGCCTGCCTACTTCGCAGAAACAGGTGGGGTGAGAAGCGCAGAGAGCCTCAGGTCGCGCGATGAGCTGCCGACCGAGACCCGGTAGCTGCCCCTGGCGGTCCGCCACCTTCCGGCGGACCAGTACTCGAAAGCGTGGGTGGGCAGGGTCAACGTGACCCGCTGCGCCGCGTGGGCGGGGAGGACCTGGCGCTCGAACGCCTTGAGCTGCTGTGGAGGCTCACCGACCTCGCGAGGAAAGCGGACATAGGCCTGAGGCACCGAGACGCCGGTCCGGGTACCGATGTTGGTGACAGTGAAGGTCAAGCGCACTGCTGATCTGCTCTTGCGCACGGCCAGGTCCGAGTACTTGAAGCTCGTGTAGGACAGGCCATACCCGAACGGGAACAGGACACCTCGTGCATCGGCGTCGTAGGCGCGATAGCCGACGTTCAGTCCTTCGCTGTACTCATAGCCGGACGGGCCGGCCGGGTACCGGGGCGCTCCCATGGCCGGGACCGCGCCGACGCCCGTGGGGAACGTGACCGGCAGCCGGCCGGAAGGGTCGACGTCACCGAACAGGACTGCGGCGAGCGCATTGCCGTGCTCTTGTCCCGGATACCAGGCCTCGACGATGGTCGGGACACGATCGAGCCACGGCATGGTGACCGGTGCGCCGGTCTGCAGCACGACAACTGTGTCCGGATTGGCACTTGCAACGGCTGCGATCAGCTGGTTCTGATTGCCTGGCAGGTCCATGCTCGTACGGTCTCTGCCCTCCTGGGATTGATCGCCGACGACTGCGACCACCACGTCGGAGCGTCGGGCGAGCGCGACCGCCCGGTCCACGTCGGAGCCGTCATCACCAGATACACGAGCTCCAGGCCCGGCCCGGCGGGCGATCCCCTCGGTAGGAGTTACCGAGTAGTAGGGCACCACGTGGCTAGATCCGCCGCCACCCGTGTACGCCTGCTTCGCGTACGGACCGATCACCGCGATCGATCCCAGGCCCGCCGCTTCCAGCGGCAGCACTCGGCGACGGTTGCGGAGCAGAACTGTGCCTTCCTCGGCGACCCTGCGGGCGAACGCGCCGTGGCCAAGGACGTCGACAGCTGGCTTTCGCCGCTCGCCGTCGAAAAGTCCGATGCGAAACATCATCCGCAGGATCCGCCGCGCCCGTTCGTCGATGGCCGATCCCGGGATCTGCTCGGCACGCACCATCTGCGGCAGGTCACGGTAGAACGCGCCCCAGTCTCGCAGCGTGAACGACTGGTCGAGTCCCGCCGTCACGGACCCGACTGCGGACCGGGTGGCCGCGTAGTCGGAGCCGACAACGCCGTCAAAACCCCAGTCGTTGGCGAGCGTGTTCCGAAGCAGCCACGAGCTCTCGCACGCGTAGATCCCGTTGATCTTGTTGTTCGCGCACATCAACGACCAGCTGTGTCCCTGCTGCACGGCGGCTTGCCATGCCGGCAGGTAGATCTCGCGCATGGTCCGCTCGTCGGCGTTGGAGCTCGCCGAGTGCCGGTCGTTCTCCTGGTTGTTGAGCGCGAAGTGCTTGATCTGGGCCGCCACGCGCTGGGACTGCACCCCCCGCACATACGGCACTGCCAGCTGCGCGGTCAGATAGGGGTCCTCCGAGAAGTACTCGAAGTTGCGGCCACCGACCGGCACCCGCACGATGTTCATCGCCGGGCCGTAGAGCACATCGATGCCCCGCGCCCGCGCCTCGTTGCCGAGCAACGTCCCGTAGCGCCTGGCCAGATCGGGATGGAACGACGCCGCCAAGGACACCTGTCGCCGGCAGTGCGGTAGCGCGACGTGAGCCGGTCGCAGAGTCGCGCAGCCCGACCGGTCCGTCAGAGAAGGTTTGCGCCGGAACTCCGAGGCGAGCTGTCCCGGCGATGTACCCGGCGGCCGGAGAAGACGGTGGCGGCTGGACCCCGTACATGAGGCTCACCTTCTCGTCGAGGGTCATGGCCCGCAGCAGGTCGCCAACCCGTTGCTCGATCGGCTTGCTCGCGTCGAGCCATGGCCGATCGACTGCGTTGCGCCCGAACCGGGCGCCGGTGGGGTCCCTCGAGCCCTCAGCGGCCAACCGACTGGAGAACACCGCAGCAGAAGCGCCGGACAAGACGAGGACGACCACAACCCCGGTACCCGACCGAGCAAATCGCCGCAGGCATGCTGACCTGGGGAGCACCGACACCACGTGCCTGTCGGCATGTGCGCGTCAGGCGCAAGCCAAACCGAGGCTGATCCGCCCCACGCGGGGTGACCGCCGATGCGCTAGAACGCCGGAGCCTCGGCGCCCAGCTTGAGTCGATCGAGGGTCAGACATGCCCTTCGCACGATCGCGTCCGGGGCACGGCCGAGCAGCTTGGTCGCATAGGCAAAAGCGGACCCACCACGGTCGCGGACCAACCTTGTCGCGATACTCGCTGACCCGGGTGCGCTCACCGGCGACCGCCAGGCGGTAACCCCACTTTGATCGACGGGTGCACGCAGGTACGGATCAGAGGTGGTACTGGACAAGCCAGCGGTAGATCTCAGCGGTGGCGTCGACGCTGAAGGTCGTCGGTCCCACGATCGACGCGATGGCCTTGCTGAACTGGCTGCCCGGCCACGTGTGGCCTCCACCGACCACGATGATGAACTCCACTCCAACGCCGGACGGGCACCGATAGGTCCGGCGGATCAAGTCCGGCTTGACCCGACGGTCGACGGGCTTCGGATCGCAGCCATCACTGGCCGCCCATGCTGCAACGGCCGCCGGGAAGCCCTTGCCGTCCAGATCCGCAGGAGCTGTCGTCGTAGTGGTGTTCGCGGCGCTCTTGCCGCCGAGGACCTTGGACAGCGTGTCGCCGATGCCTCCGTTGAACAGCAGGATCGGGTCGGCGGTGCCGTGGAACGTGAGAACCGGGATGCGTCGTGACGGGTGGCAGTTCTTCGGCATGGCCAGGCCGGCGACCGGGGCGATGGCGGTGAAGCGATCGGCCATCGTGCAGGCGAGCAACGAGCTGAACAGGGCGCCGTCGGACAGGCCGGTGGAATAGACGCGGGAGGTGTCGACACAGTGGGCAGATTCGATCGAGTCGAGCAGCTTGGTGACGAAGGCGAGGTCGAGGTTGGCCGAGGACTGCTCGCTGATGTTCCAGCCCACCGGGTTGCCGGTGCCGTTCGGAGTGGCGACGATGAAGCCCTTGCGCTGGGCCAGGCGGCCGAACTGGCTCATCTGCACGTGGACCTGCGCCCCTTCGAGCAACCCGTGGAAGTCGACGATGAGCGGTACGGGTTTGCGGCCATCGGGCAGCCGCGGGGTGGTGAGCAGGTACCAGCGCGCCTGCGCTCCCGACTTCATGTCGATGCGCTTGTCCTTCATGGCGGTTGTCGCGCCGGCCCGACACCCGGCTGACGCAACTGCGGCTCTCGCCCGGGTGGTCGGCGGTCTGCCCGAGGAGGCACCGGCAGGCGATGTCGAGGACCGCTTGGCGGTTCCCGAGCTGTCGGCACTGCTACAGCCGCCGAGGCACAGCACGACAACCAGCGCCAGTGCGCTCACCCGAGATCTTGCGCGTATCATGGAACTCCCTGTCTGCCGGTCGGCTCGTCGTCGTAACGTAGCGCTGCCCACCCGATGCGGTTGCTCAGCGGTCCTCGGGTAGTCGCACCATCAGGCCCGCACGTGCCGACCGACGCCATAGCGTGGCCTGCGATCGCGAAGGAGGCACGCGTGCACGGCCCGAACGCAGTGGTGTTGCTCAGTGGAGGGTTGGATTCGGCAACTGCGCTCGCCATCGCCAAGGCGGAGGGGTTCACGCCGTGCGCGTTGAGCTTCCGATACGGACAGCGTCACGCCGCTGAGCTGGTCGCTGCGGCGCAGGTGGCGTCGACGGCTGGCGTGGCCCGCCATGTCGTGGTCGACATCGACCTTCGCGTTTTCGGTGGCTCGGCTCTCACCGACGACATCGAGGTGCCGAAGCGATGTGACCCGGA
>JBBSGQ010000326.1:0-4250 GCA_038253965.1 Acidimicrobiales bacterium
CACGACGAGTATGACGCCTGTCGAAACTGACCGCGCCGCCGCCACCGACCAGTCGAGGACTCGCAATCCGGCCAGCGTCTCGTACTGCTTCGCGCCTCCGAACCGGTTGCCCCGCCCGGCAGCGACCACGATCGCCCACGTCTCGCCCCGGGCCCCCTGCATCCGTCCAACGGTACGGCACCATGCCGCGCGGAGTGCCACTCTCGGCGGACGCTCAGGGTGATCGGTACCATGGCGCCGCCATGCTGGACACCGACCTCCTACGCAGTGTTGACCTCTTCGCTGGTTTCACTCCGGATGAGCTCGCCCGAGTCACCGCTTCCGCCGAAGCTCGGGAGCTTCAACGGGGCGATCTGTTGTTCGAGGAGGACGCCGAGCCGCACGAGTTGCACGTCGTCACGGGAGGTCGGATCGCCATATCAAAACGGTCCGCCGACGGGCGTGAGTCGATGGTCGCGCTTATGGAGCGAGGTGACCTGTTCGGTGAGATGCCGCTGTTCGACGGTCTCGGTCGGTCGGCGGAGGCGAGGGCGCTCGAGCCGTCCGAGGTCATCGTCATCCCCTACCAGCCGTTGCGAGAGGTCTACACGGGCCGACCCGCACTGCTGTGGGATGTGGTGCGGCTCCTCGCCGCAAGGTTGCGGAACACCAACATCGCGTTGACCGACTCCATGTTCCTCGACGTGACCGGACGCACGGCGAAACGGCTGCTGGAGCAAGCGGGGGATGCCGATGCTTTCACGCTGCCGATCACCCAGGAGGAGCTCGCCGGGATGGTGGGCGCATCCCGCGAGCGCGTGAACAAAGCAATCGCTTCGTTCGTGCGGCTGAGATGGATCGAGCAGGAGGACCGCCGCTACAAGATCACCAACCGCAGGGAGCTCGAGCAGCGAGCCCGGTGAGCGGTCGCGACAGGCCTCACCTTGCGATCTCGAGCCATCCTTCGATGCGCTGCCAGGCATCGGCCGCGTCATCCGGCCGGTGCGCTGGTCTGGATGGGTCATGGATGAAGCCGTGCTCTGCGCCCTCGTAGCGCAGGATCGACGCGCCGAGGGCTTCGAGGTCATCGACATCCTGCTCAGGCAGGTATGGGTCGGCAGTGCCTACGACAGCCAAGACCTTGCCTGCGGCCGAGCGGTCCTCGCGGCGGAGCTCGTCGATCGGGTCAGTCATCGACGGCGACCGCCAATGGTCGGGAAGGCGCACCATGCCGTAGCAGGAGACCACGCGATCGAACCGATCGAGCGACGCAGCCTTGAGCGCCAGCATGCCGCCCATGCAGAAGCCGAGGGTGGCGACGGGATCCACGTCGAGCAGGTCAGCCGCCTCGCGCGCATCAGCCATCAAGCGCGCCTCATCCAGCGCTCCTACTCGGCCGAGTCGCTCGTCGAGAGGCAGGCTCTCCTGGCCTGGCCAGAGCTCGATCGCCGCGACCGCCCAATCGAGCTCAGTGGCCAGCCGGTCGCACAGGTCGAAGAACAGCTGGCGCAGTCCCATGATGTCCGGAAAGAGGACGAGACCGCGCGCTGCGGGCTTCGGCGGAAGCGCGACATGCGCCGGAGTACCGCTCGAGAGGACGCTCGTCGGACGTTCGCTCATGTGTACCGGTCGAGGATGCTGGCCTCGGCCAATCGGGCGAGACCGTCCTTGATGGCGCGCGCTCGCGTCTCACCGACGCCTTCGACGTCGTCGAGGTCGTCCATCGTCGCTCGCATCATCTTCTGCAGACTGCCGAAGCGTTGGACGAGCTTGTCGATGATCGGCTCGGGCAACCGGGGGATGCGGGCCAGCAACCGGTAGCCGCGCGGTGTGACTCCGAGGTCGAGGTCGGGACCGGCCGGCAGACCGAGCGCTTCAGCCAGGTTCGACAGGTTGAGGAGCTCCTCGGTGGTGAGGGCGGCGAGAGCGTCGAGCGCGGCTTCGAGCGAGAGGGCGGAGTCGCCATTGCGATAGTCGCGGACCAGGAGGCGGCGGTCGAGGTCGATGCCGCCGATGAGCTCTTCGAGTTGGAGGAGGGCCAGGCGACCGTCGTCGCCGAGCTCGATGATGTAGCCCTCGATCTCTTCGGCGATGCGACCGACCATCTCCGAACGCTGGAGGACGGTGACCACGTCGCGCATCGTCACCATGTCCTCCACCTCGAGCGCTGACAGAGTGGTGGACTCGACATCGAGCCGGGCCTTGTACCGTTCGAGGGTCTGCAGAGCCTGGTTCGCCCGGTTGAGCGTCCGGACAACCGGTTCGATCTCGTGTTTGGCGTCACCGACGTACACGGCGATGGTGGCCATGCGCTGGGAGATCGCGATCACGGCGACGCTGATCGAGCGCGCGACGCGCTCGGCCGTGCGGTGCCGAGTGCCGGTCTCGGAGGTGGCCACACTCGGGTTCGGCACCAGGTGGACGTTGGCTCGCGCGATGCGGCTGGCATCGCCTGCGAGGATCGTCGCGCCATCCATCTTGGCGAGCTCAGAGAGCCGTTGGGGGCTGAAGGCTGCATCGAGCAGGAAGCCACCCGAGCAGATGTTCAACACGTCAGGCCCGTCACCGATGACGATCAGGCCGCCCATGCCGGCCTGCAGGATGCGATCGATGCCTTCGCGCAACGGCTGGCCGGGTGCTACCAGCGCGAGAGCATGTAGCAGCGCACTGCTGCGGCGGGGAGCCACCGGCGCAGCCTACTGGCGGAGACCGAACCCACCGAGCGTGTCGGGGGCGAGACGGCTCTCAGGACGAGACGCTTCGCAGCGTGGGAGACGCGACCTGGCCGGGGAAGCCGAGCTCGCCGATCGCCTCGGCCAGTGTGGAAGCCCGAACAACGGCGATGCCCGCTGGCGGGTCGGGCGCCGACCGAGGGACCACCGCATGGGTGAAGCCGAGCCGAGCCGCCTCGGCCAGCCTCCGGTCCGTCTGGCCGACTTGGCGCAGCTCGCCGGCCAGCCCGACCTCTCCGCAGGCGACGAGGCCGGCCGGCAACGGATGGTCGGTCAGGGCTGAGACGACAGCCAAGGCGATGCCGAGGTCCGCTCCGGGTTCGACGACCTTCACTCCGCCCACTGCTGATGCGTAGACATCCGCAGAGACCAGCGCAGTGAGCCCAGCCCGGCGCTCGAGCACCGCCAACAGCAACGCCAGCCGCCCACCATCGAGCCCCTGCGCCGAGCGCCGCGGCGCCGGCAGCGACGAGCTAGCGACCAGCGCCTGCACCTCCAACAGCAAGGGTCGATGGCCTTCGATGGTCGGCACGACAACCGAACCCGGGACGCCGCGGCGACGGTCGGCGAGAAACAGCCGGCTCGGGTCGGGCACGCTCTGCAGCCCAGCCTCCCCCATCTCGAACAGTCCGAGTTGTTGTGTGGAACCGAAGCGGTGCTTCGCCGCCCGGAGCAGGCGAAGAGCGTGGTGGCGATCGCCTTCGAAAGCCAGGACCGTGTCCACCACGTGCTCGAGCACACGCGGTCCTGCGAGGCCGCCATCTTTGGTGACGTGTCCGACGAGGATGGTGGCCATGTTCCGGGCCTTGGCCACCTGGACGAGCTGGTGTGCGCAGGCTCGGACCTGACCCACCGATCCGGGCGCGGAGCCGAGCGCAGGATCATGCACCGCTTGAATCGAGTCGACCACCAGCACGTCGGGATCGATGTCTTCGACGCTGGTCAGGACATGGGGTAGCACCCCTTCGGCCGAGAGCCATATCTGCGGACCCAGGGCGGCGAGGCGCTCAGCGCGGAGCCGGACCTGCTGGCGTGATTCCTCGGCCGACACATAGAGCACCCTGCGACCGGGTGCTGCCTCGGCGGCCACTTGGAGCAGCAAGGTGGACTTGCCTATACCTGGTTCTCCGCCGAGCAGGGTGACCGAGCCGGGGACCAGGCCGCCTCCCAGCACGCGGTCCAGCTCCGAGACACCGGTCGGCCGCGCCTCCCACTCGTCCATGGTGATGTCGGCTATCGGCACCGGCCGATCGGCTGCGGTTCCTTGCAGCATCCGATCAGACACCGGGGGAGCTGCGATCTCCTCCGCCAGGGTGTTCCACGCTTCACAGACCGGGCAGCGTCCAACCCACTTGGGCGACTCGGTGCCGCACTCGGTGCAGCTGAACACGCTTCTCACCCTTGCCATACCCGGACCCTACCGACGGGGTGTGACAGGAATCGGGGACGTCGGTGCGTGTTCTCTAGAGCCCGGCTCGGGCTATGCGAGGTCCGAGCTTCAAAGAACGGAGAGGCGGCCCGGCCGCACGGTTAGCCCCA
>JBBSGQ010000327.1:0-4247 GCA_038253965.1 Acidimicrobiales bacterium
GAAGCTTTCGCGGTCCCACCACAGGATCGTCACCCTCATCACCGCTCCCCTGCTCGCTGCTTACGGGTACCTGTTCGAGCAGCGACCATGAGCGCGACCAGCCGCACACCGAACCGCCCGACGTCATCGGTGAGCGTCATCGTCGCCACGCGCGAGCGCCCCCAACTGCTCAGCCGCGCGATCGCCTCGATCCTCGACCAACGCTATGACGGCTCGATCGAGGTGCTCGTCGTGTTCGACCAGTCGGAGCCGGATCGTTCGCTCGTGCAGACCGGAGAGCGCCGAGCCGTGCGGGTGCTGACCAACACCCGGACTCCCGGGCTTCCCGGGGCGCGCAACACCGGTGCTCTCACCAGCGAGCGGGACATCCTCGCCTTCTGCGACGACGACGACCTCTGGTCCCCGGGCAAGCTCGAGGCCCAGGTCGCGCTGCTCGACTCACACCCTTCGATGGAGGTCGCCACGTGCGGGCTCTTCATCGACGCCAAAGGCCGCATCTCGATCCGCGTGCTGCAGGCGGACCGGTTGACCTTTCGGGATCTCCTGCGGTCGCGCATGATGGAAGCCCATCCGTCGACCTACGTGATCCGCCGCGAGGCGATGATCAACGGCATCGGCCTGGTCGATGAGGAGATCCCGGGCGGCTACGGCGAGGACTACGACTGGCTGCTGCGCGCTGCCCGTCGCCACGACATCGGCGCCGTCCGCCTACCGCTCACCAAGATCTACTGGCACCGGTCTTCGTTCTTCGCGGCGCGCTGGCAGACGATCATCGATGCCCTCGACTACCTGCTGGTCAAGTATCCCGAGTTCGCTGACGAGCCCGTCGGCCTGGCCCGCATCCTCGGCCAGCAGGCCTTCGCGCTGGCCGCGATGGACCGTTCCTCCGAGGCTCGAGCCAAGGCCCGGGAGGCCCTGCGCCTCAACCCCGCTGAGCGACGCGCCTATCTCGCCTACCTCACGTCGAACCGGCTGCTGCGCAGCGACCGGACGCTGCGCGTTCTCCAGGCTGCAGGCCGAGGTGTGTGATGACCCGGCTGATACGGGCACCGATCCTGTCACCTGTCCCGGTTGGAGCGTCGGTCGAGCGCCGACGCCACTGGCTGAAACCCGACTGGCCGTTCACGTGGTTGTTCCTCGGCTTCCCGCTGTGGTGGGCACTCGGGCTCGGGGCGATGATCCACCCTTTGTTCGCCGCAGTGATGGCCATGCAGTTGCTCCAACGCCGGTCAGTCAAGATCCCTCGCGGCTTCGGTCTGTGGTGCCTCTACGTGATCTGGGTCATCGGCTCGGCGATAGGTCTCAACCAGGGCACGCCGATCGCTTACGTCTACCGGCTGGTCATGTACCTGTCGATCACCGTCATCTTCGTGTGGGTGTACAACGCGCCACGAGACATCGTCCCGACGGCCAAGGTCTTGAAGGTTCTCGTTGGCTTCTTCTTCATGGTCCTGGCCGGCGGTTGGCTCGGTGTGCTCCTGCCGAACGGTGGGTTCACCAGTCCGATGGAGGCGCTGCTACCGCCGAACTTCGCTTCCACGCCGTTCGTGCACGGCCTCGTCCACCCCGCGTTCGCCCAGGTGCAGGACTTCCTCGGCTACCCGCTCGGTCGCCCCAAGGCGCCGTTCGCCTACACGAACGACTGGGGCGCGGTCTATGCGCTGCTCTGCCCACTGTTCTTCGCCGTCTGGCTGCAGGACCCACGCAGGAGGGTCAAGGGATACGCGATCCTCGGGCTCTCCCTCGTCCCGGTGTTCCTGTCCCTCAACCGGGGTCTCTGGCTGAGCCTCGGCATCGCCTTGCTGTACGCCGGCACGCGCCCTGGTCCGGTGGGGAGCTTCTCCCGCAAGGCGCTGGCGTCTCTGGCCATTGTCGGGTTCGCACTCCTGGTGTTCACACCGCTAAGCAAGGTGGTCGAGGACCGCGCGACGCATGCCCACAGCAACGAGGGTCGCGCGTACCTCTACGAGGAGACGTGGAAGGCGATGAAGAGCTCTCCGCTGATCGGCTATGGCGGTCCGTTGCCTGCTGACAAGTCACGCATCTTGCCCGCCATCGGCACCCAGGGTCAGCTCTGGAACGTGATGATCTCCCAAGGGGCGGTGGGAACCGTGTTGTTCGTCGGGTTCCTGTTGCGCGTCACGTGGGCGACCAGACGCGGCCCGCTCGTGACGTTCTGGGCTCACGTGGTGCTCGTCGTGGGCCTCGTGCAACTTCCGATCTACGACATGATGCCGACCCCGCTTGTCATCGTCTTCGTCGTCGCGGCCATGGGCCTCCGGGAACTGCACGAACCGGACCGCAGGGGCAAGCGGTCGGCCATGCAGAGAGCTGTTCCAGTCCAAGCAGCACCGGCCCAGGTGGCATCGTGAGCCGTCATCCCGACAACTCGACGCCCGGCCCGCCGGCTGCAACCGTGACCGGTGTCGTCGCCTCACGTTCCCGAGAGGGTCGCGGGACCGAAGGAGATCTGCGGGCCGATGAGCACGCACTCATGTGGCTGCTCGACCTCGTGTCGCCCATGCTCCCCGATCCGCACGGCAGGGTCCGCCACTACGGCGTGCTGCCTCGGCCGGAGGCGCCGCGCTACCTCATCCCGCTCGACTCGGCCAAGGCCAGCGCCGCGTTCCTGGTGCGGCCCGGCAACGTCCGTTCGCTCACCCAGCGGGCACTGCGCCAGCTGCTACGGCCAGCGCTCCGCTTCGGAGTCGTCCCACTGTTCCGGCGCAAGGTGGACGTCCCTGATGGTCTCCCCGGTACGCCCTCGCTCATCCAATGGTTGGAGGAGGAGCTGGGCCTGGACGACTTGTTGATGTCGGTGGCCATCGGGCCGCCGCGACCGAACCGCAAACCGATCCTGCAGGTGATGACCTCGGCTGGGCGCACCGTCTGCTTCGGGAAGATCGCTGTCGACGAGCACACCGCTCGGCTGGTCCGCAACGAGAGCGCATTCCTGACCGACCACAAACCTGAAGGATTCGTCGTACCGAAGCTGCTCGCCCACGACGTCTGGAAGGGCAACGAGATCGCGCTGCTCAGCGTGCTTCCCCTCGACCAGCATCATCACGCCGCGCGTGCGCTCGAGCTGACGCCGGCGATCGTTCTCGAGATCGCCCGATTGATGCCGCTTTGTGAGAGCGACGTCCTTGCGAGCCCCTGGTGGGCCGCCGTGGTCGAACGATCTGCCGGCCACGCAAGCGTCCGCTCGGCGAGGCACCTTCGTGCGTGCGTCGAGGATCTCAGATGCCAGCTCGATGGTGTGCGATGGACGTTCGGGGCGTGGCATGGCGACCTCACACCCTGGAACGCGGAATGGGTCGACGGGCGCCTCCACATCTGGGACTGGGAGCGCACAGGCGGCCCGGTTCCCCTCGGCTTCGATGTGGTGCACGCTGAGTTCCAGGTCGCCCACCTGCGGGCCGGCCTCCCGGTCTCAGAGGCGAGTGAGGAGGTCATTACCGTGCAGGGTCCGCTGCTGGAACGGCTCGGCATCCCGAGATCCGAGTGCCGCCGCCTCGTGAACTGCTACCGCCTCGAACTGTCTCTCCGACTGCTCGACGCTGCCCGGTACGGACCGATCGGCGGCCTCGAACCGCTCGTCAACCAACTCCTCAGCGCAGCAACCGGACGCCCGGCCACCTGATGGCTGCCGCACCATCGGTCCGACGATTCCGACAGGCCACGTGGCGCGCCGGCGTATCGGTGGGTAGGACGTTGGCCAGATCCACCTCGGGCACTCGGCCACTCCCCGAGTACCTCATCGTCGGTGGCCAGCGGTGTGGTACGACGTCGCTGCATCGCTACCTGGTGCAGCATCCCGGCGTCTTGCCCGCCCGGTTCACCAAGGGCGTGCACTGGTTCGACGTCGCCTTCGACAAGTCCGAGTCGTGGTATCGGGCCAACTTCCCCACCGCAGCCCGACGCCGCGCAGCGGCCGATCGGTTCGGTCACCCCGTGGTCACCGGTGAAGCGAGCCCCTACTACCTGTTCCACCCCGAGGTACCCGGCCGCGTGACAGGCGTGATGCCCGACGTCAAGATCATCGCAGTCCTTCGGGACCCGGTCGAACGGGCTTGGTCCCACTACCACCACGAGCGCGACAGGGGTTTCGAAGATCTCGAGTTCGAGGCCGCGCTCGATGCCGAGAAGTGCCGCCTCGCCGGGGCAGAGGCGGGGGTGGCCAGGCCCGGGGGGCCGCCCGTCTCCCCTCAACACCACCGCTACGCGGCCCGCGGCCGGTCCGCGGA
>JBBSGQ010000328.1:0-4240 GCA_038253965.1 Acidimicrobiales bacterium
ACCCTACCCATGGGTCGAGGTTCGGATCGTCGACAACGCCAGTGGTGAGGACGTGCCGGTAGGCGAGGTCGGGGAGCTCTGGACCCGTTCTCACCAGAACATGCAGGGTTACTGGAACAATCCGGCCGCGACGGCCGATGCCGTCACCCCCGACGGCTGGTTCCGGACCGGCGACGCCGGCTATCGCGACGCCGAGGGCTACCTCTTCCTCCACGATCGCGTGAAAGACATGATCGTCTCCGGTGGCGAGAACGTCTATCCGGCCGAAGTCGAGAACGCGCTGATGAAGCATCCCGCGGTCGGGGATGTCGCGGTGATCGGCGTGCCCGACGCCCGGTGGGGTGAGGCGGTGAAGGCCATCGTTGTCGTCGCCGGCGGTGCGGAGACTTCCGACACGGAGCTCATCGCCTTCGCTCGTGAGCACCTTGCCGGCTACAAGCTGCCGAAGTCGGTCGACTTCGCCGAGTCGCTGCCCAGGAACCCGTCGGGCAAGCTGCTGAAGCGCGAGCTCCGCGAGCCGTACTGGGCGGGTATCGAACGCCGGATAAGTTGAACAGCGGTGACGTGGCCTTCTCTGGTGCGTCCTCCAACCGAGACGCGACCAACACCGGCCGGATGCCGGCGAGAAGGGCCCGTTCGGTGGCGCGCACTGCCCGGTTGGCCGATCACACCGAGGCGAAGGTCGCCGCAGCGAGGACCAGAGTGCCTGCTGCGGTCGCAAGCGCAGACGTCGTCGCCCAGTCGGTCACCCCTCGTTCCTATGAGAATGCCGCACCCTCACCGCCGTGCATAGAGGATCAACATCGCTCTCGTCGTCGTCTGATTTCGAACGGGTCGGAAGCCTCGAGCCGCCAAGATCCTCTGAATGACCTGCCAGTCCGGCCAGAAGTGAGCGCCGACCAACCAGATGCGCTGTTGGCCTCTCGTCATCATGTCGAGTGACCGTGCGTACCTTGCAGGCGACTTCCGTTCCATGGGAAGGACGAACGTGCGGGGCTCAACGGGCTCGGCGAAGAAAGACATCGCGTATCGGTCATCGAGCCGGATGCGGACAGCCGACCGCGTATGGAGCGCGTAGCCAAAGCTCGCCATCGGATAGATGATCGTCACGTCACCCGCTCGGCGTTCCCGCTCGACGCGTTGCACGAGCGGTTGTATGTCTTCCGAAGGGTAAGGAGGCAGCCCAGGCCTTGCGCTGACGAGCAAGAGGGCGGCGACGATGAGGATCGCCAGAGCCGTCGGTGCGGCGACGCTACGGGGGAAGGCACGGATGAGCTCGTCGAGGCCTGTCGCGACAAGAAGGGCGAGTGTCGGGTACAGGTAGATGTCGGTGCGCCCGGTGCCGAGCGGGACCATGTGGGTGGTCGCGAGGACGACCGCCAGTCCCGTCGGCAGCACCAGCGCCGAACCCAGGGCGGGGCGTCCCACGAAGAGAGCGAGACCAGAGACGACAACCAGGATCGCCATCAGCCGAGGATCAAGGCTCGAGAAACCGGACAACAAGCCGCCAAGTCGGGCGGTCACCTGTCCTGGAAGCGAGCCCACTCCAGCGCTCGGGTGGATGAACTTCGAGTCCCAGAACGCGTACAGAGCCCGGTTCAAGTGGGGTCTGAGGACGAACGCGTACCACGATATGGCGAAGAGTCCGTACCCTTCGATCGCCACGATGGCGAGGCGCGGCAGTCTCGAGTGCTCGTGCTCTGCGGCGGCGATCATGGCGCCACCGAGCACGGCCAGGACTATCACGGCTTCGCTCATGGACAGCACGGTCGCTCCGGCGCAACCGACCACGAGCAGCGCCCAACGCCGCCGACTGCCAGGGTCGTCAACTACCAGGGAACATCCCCAGAGGAGAAGCAGCGTCGCGACCGCCTCGGCGGTGTATTGCTTCAGATTGGCGGAAAAGCTCCGGTGGATCGGGGCCAGAGCAAGGAGCACGCCGCCCAGCACTGCCGGTCCGAACCGCACCCTCCAAGCTCGTGCGACCCGGAAGCACAGCGGAGGGCCGATGGTCCCCACGACGAAAGGCAGCAACTGCAGGGCAGTCACCGACGAGCCGAACAGGCCCGCCCAGGGGCGCACCAGGAACAGGACGAAACCCGGCGACGTGTACCCGATCCGAAACAGGTCTCCTAGTCCATGGACGCGCGTTGACAGCGCAACCCACGTGTCGTCGAGGTACAGACCAGATGCGCCCAACCGATCCCAACGGAGACGGGCTGAGAACGCGGCGAGGGCCACCATCGCGATCCGGGACGCGGTGGACGAGGTCTCCAAGCGTGGCCGTCGGGGACGAGCCGTGGGCGCAGGCGCGAACATCGTCGCTCGGGCGGTCACCGTCCGATCCTAGGGATGGGGCTGCGTGTCGATCGGCGCGGCGATGCGGGCTTCAGGTCACGTCGACAGAGCGCGTGCCGGCACTGATGACCGACCTCTCGGCCCTTCCGCCAAGGCTGGTGCGCTCAGGCCGATGGGGGCGGCAGGGGCGCACCGACCTTTCGGGTGGCCGCCGGGTCTCTGTGAGCGGCTCGGATAGGTGGGTCGGCTCGCCAGCGGTGCCGGCCCAGGGATCAGAAGCTGTTGGGATCGAGTCTCCACTGCGGGTTGGGTGGAACGGGACGCAGATCGGACTCGCTCGTCACATTTGGCAGCAGTGTCCCATCGGATCTGCGCCGAACGCGGTAGCCGCTGTCAGCGACCTCGGCGATCTCGAAACCGGGAACCCAGGAGTCGTTGAACCTCGTGTGGACTTCGACTTGTTCGCCGATCTTCATCCCGCTGCTCCTTCGTGCGTGCTTCGTACCGCGACTCCCACTCTTGCGCGTTTCGACCCCGGATGCAGGCCGGTTCCGCTTCGATCTCGGAATCTCAGACGAACTGCAGGTCAGCGGGTTGCGTCCACGGGTGGCCGAGGGTACGAAGGGTCCCTTCTGGCAGCCGACGTGGGCAGAGGTGGTCGCAGTGAGCAAAGCCAAGGGCAAGATCAAAGAGGCGGTCGGGTGGCTTACCGCCGACCGCGAGGCCGAGGCGGAGGGCAGGGTCGAGCAAGATGCGGCGGAGCCGGCGAGCTCGGTCGATGCTGTGACCGACGGTGCTGTCGCCGCCGAGACAGCTTCTGTACGAGAGGAGTACGGCGAGCTGGTGCGACCTCCCGAGGAGGGTGACCCGACGAACGGGAGCTGATCTGCGGTCAGTCGGTCTCGGTCACGAGCACCCTGCGCGCGGGTCGGGTGTACCGGGAGAAGCTCGGTACGCACGCGGCGAACGCGGCGGCGCCGATCACGCACGCGACGCCGCCCGAGACGATGGCGAAGGGCAGGCCGAGCAGCCCGCCGACCAGGCCGGCTTCGACGTCGCCCAGAACGGGACCCCCGGCGTAGACCGCGATCTCGACGCCGCTCACCCGGCCTCGCATGTCGTCAGGCGTGATGTCGGCGGCGATCGTGGAGCGGTAGATGCCCGACACCATGTCCGCAGCACCTGCGCAGCCCAGCATGACCATCACCACAATCGGGATCCGGGTGATCCCGACGACGGTGATGGCCGAGCCCCAGGCTCCGACGCTCAACAGCACTGCGTGACCGTGGCGATGGACCTTTGCGGTCCACCCGCTGACCAGCGATGCGACGAAGGCGCCGGCTGCCACCGACGACAGCAGGAACCCGTAGGTCGCAGCACCACCACCGAGCCGCTCGGCCAACGCCGGGAAGAGGGCCCGGGGCATCCCGAACACCATGGCCAGCAGATCGATGGCGAAGACGCTCACGATCACCGGGCGTCCTCGCAGGAAGCGCAGTCCTTCGATGATCGAGGCAGGCGACGCTCTGCGAGCTGCGGCGGGCGGCGGGGCGGCGGCGATGCCCACGAACGCAACGAGCGCGAGCACGTATGTGCCGACATCGATGCTGTAAGCGGTAGCGAGACCGAAGGCACCGATCACGACCCCCGCAAGTGCCGGACCGGCCATCATCCCGAAGGAGCCGTATGTCGATTGCAGCGCGAACGCGGCCGGTCGGAGCGGCTCGTCGAGCAGCAGCGGGAGCAGCGAACGCAGAACCGGGTAGCAGAGGGCGAAGACTCCGCTCGAGGCTGCCCCGAGGACGTACAAGAGCCAGAGCTGAGGGTGGTGGAGCGAGGCGTTAGCCGCGAGAGCGGCGGAGCAGACGAGCTGGGCCGCGGTGACGACGAGCAGCAGACGTCGCTTGTCGTGGCTGTCGGCCAGTGCTCCGCCCATGACCGA
>JBBSGQ010000329.1:0-4214 GCA_038253965.1 Acidimicrobiales bacterium
AAGGGGGATGTGTTCGAGAAGGGGAGCGCCTCGTCGCCGTTCCAGCGATGGGTTCGGGTGGAGGTCACCGACATTGATACGGGCTCTGACACGGCAACGGTCCACGTGATCGACCGACCGCCGGACCGAGTGCCCGAGGTCGGGCCAGCCTCGGTCTTCGGTGGGGTGGAAGTCGACGGCGGAGGCTTCATCATCCTCGGTACCAAGGTGATCAAAGTGCCACCGCGCTCGCCGGTGTTGAAGATGCTCGATCACCTCGCCACCGTGGCCAGCGCCGAGTCCGTCGAGATCCCCGCGGTACGGGACACGATGCGACGTGAGGGCTTCAACGCGCTGGCTGCGGGAGCCGCCAGCGCTACCGAGCGTTGGTCCGGCTACCACGAGCCGGCAGCGAGAGAAGAGTCCTGAACCCGGCCAGCCTCTTCGCCCGAGTTGCACGCTGCCGCGCAGAGTTCTGGCTGCGGGAGGGTTGGAACCGCCGACGGGCCTTCGATTGTCTTCCGGGACGAGACCGGGCTTTCGACCAACCCTCACCTGTGGTCGTCGGTCCAGGCTGCGCTTGACCAATCCGAGTGGTTCATCCTGTTGGCCTCACAGGTGCCAGACGGGCCGCTCGCCGCCCACCTCCACCTGCACGTCGGCAGCGTGCTGCACCTGTTGGTCGGTGCATCAAGTCCAGCCCAGCCGGTTTCGACTTCGCCCATGCCATAGCGCGGACCCTCCATGTCGTCGGCCTCGGCGTGACCCGCGAAACGTCGTGTTGGTGAACGCCTCCGCAGCTCAGGGCGCTCTGCTCGTCACTCCCGCACTTCTACGAGGGCTGCGCCCCGACGCCCACGGCTACACCGGCGCTTACGTCCGCCTGAACACAGGTGTCCCGGTCGGACCGTTTGAACGGGCGGCCCAGGCGCTGGCGACCCGCTACCCCGAGACCGGGGGTTCGCTGTCCATGGCAGACGAGCGACAGCAGGCGGCCCAAGGTCGACCGGGCCTGGTCACCTCCATACGACGCCGGCGACGCGACATCGCAGTGTTGAAGACCCTTGGATTCGTACGCCGACAGGTGCTGGTGGCAGTGGCCTGCCAGGCCTGCTCCCGGTGCTCGTGTCCATCCCCGTCGCGATCGCGATCGCCAACGCCGTGGCGGCCGCGCCCGGCTGGGCGGCGGGCCGACTGCGGCCGGCCTCTGTCCTTGGCACCGAGTAGGCCCTGCTCGTACACGGCCGCTCGGTTGCGAGGCTCCAGCCGCTTCCCAGGGCTCGTGGAGGCCGGCCGGGCGTGACCAGCTTGCCATGGGGGATGTTTCGCACCAGTTGGAGCACAAGCGGTTACTGACGGGTGTCGGCCTAGCCGCCCTCGAAGGTCGACGACATGCTGTTACTCCGGGCGGAGCTCTCGGCGTTCGACGGTGACCTCCTCGACGAAATCGGTGTCGACATCCACACCGAAGCCGACCCCGGTCGGTACGGCGATCTTGCCGTCGATCATGTCGAACGGGGCCGTGATGTCACGGGCCCAATAGCGCTTCGTGGCCGAGATGTCGCCGGGCAGGACGAACCCGGGCAGTGAGGCCAACGCGAGGTTCGCGGCCCGACCGATGCCCGTCTCGAGCATCCCGCCGCACCAGACAGGGATGCCCGCGTCGCGACACAGGTCGTGGATCTGCGCGGCTGCAAGGTAGCCACCGACCCGTGCCGGCTTGATGTTGATGATGTCGGCGGCCTCGAGGGCGATCGCCGACCGAGTGTGGTCGAGCGATCGGATCGACTCGTCGAGACACACAGATGTGCGGATCCGTCGTTTGAGCTGGGCGTGACCGACGAGGTCGTCCTCGCCGAAGGGCTGTTCGATGAGGAGCAGGTTGAACTCGTCGAGTTGGGCGAGATGCTCGATGTCGGTGGGGGAGTACGCCGTGTTCGCGTCGACCTGCAGGATCACGTTCGGGTTCGCCTCGCGCACGAGACGAACGGGCTCGACGTCGAAGCCTGGTTCGATCTTCAACTTGATGCGCGGGTATCCCTCGGTGACGTAACCCGCAACGGTGTCGACGAGCTCGTCGACCGTGTCGGTGATACCGACCGACACGCCGACCGGAACGGCTGGACTCGTTCCACCGAGGAAGCTTTGAAATGAGCGGCCCTCGGCTCGGAGTTGGGCGTCGAGGATCGCCATCTCCATCGCACTCTTGGCCATCCGATGACCCTTGACCGGTTCGAGGATGTCCGCCACATGCTCCGCTCGGAGCGGGCCTGCTGCGAACAAGCGAGGGACGAGATGATCGCGGAACACGTGGTCGGCGGCGTCGAGGAACTCGGAGAGGTAGAGCGGTTCGGATTCGATCGAGCACTCCGCCCACCCCTCGCCGTGGTCGGTCACCAAGCGAGCGACAATCATCTCCCGGACCGTCTCGGTACCGAAGCTCGTGCGGAACGGGCGAACGAGCGGCATCTTCATTCGGCGCAGCTCGAACAGCTCGGGCACCAACCGCAGGTCGGGTTCCATTGCCTCGACTGTTGCAGGTCATCCAGACTTCGCGGGAATGGAGCCTGCCGTCATCGACATCTCGTCTCCTGAGGACTGCGCGCGCCTGGCGCAGGCGCTCGCCGACGTCTGGGGCTTCACCGAACCGAGCGCAGTGGCACCATCCGACATGCTCCGCGCCCTCGCTCATTCGGGCGCGTACGTTGCCGGGGTCGTGATCGACGGTCAGGTCATCGGCGGGGGGTTCGCGTGGCCGGCGCACGTCGACGGCGAGTGGAGACTGCACTCGCACGTGATCGGGTTCCTCGAAGGCTTTCGAGCGCTCGGGCTCGGCGCTCGGATCAAGCAGCATCAGCGCGACTTCGCTCGGGACCGAGGCATGGCCGCGATCGAGTGGACCTACGATCCGTTGCACGCCGGCAACGCCCGGTTCAACCTCGTCAAGCTCGGCGCACGCGTGCTCAGCTTCCATGACGACTTCTACGGCGCGGCGCAGGACCTGTTCGGTTTGGGTCTTGGGTCGGATCGTTTCCTCGTCCGCTGGGGTGTCGACGACGAACCGCCGGCGCCCGATGCGGAGGACCGAGAGCCGATCCTTCGCGTTGGGGTGCATGGCGAACCGGTGATCCTCGAGACGGAGGCGAGATGTCTCCGAGCGGAGATCCCATCGGCCATCGTCAGCCTGCGCGAGGCCGACAAGTCGTTGGCGATCGCGTGGCGCAACGCGTTCGCGGGTACCGTCGGCCGAGAGGTCATCGATGGCGCGAAGATCGTCGGCATGAACGACGGCGCCTACCTGATCGAGCGCTGATCGGACCTGGCGCGCAACAACATCTCGCGGCCGCTCCCCGCACGTTCGCCGACCGTCTCGACCATGCGGTTCGACGATCACGAACATCAACCGGTGACTGGTTCGCGACCACGCTCTCAGTTGAGTGAGATGTCGGGGGTGCGCTGGGCCCACGGCTGGGCGTGTTCGAGTTGGCTGGCGACCCGGATGAGCACGTCTTCGCGTCCGTAGGCGGCGACGAGTTGCACGCCGACGGGCAAGCCTTCGTCGGTCCACTGCAACGGCAAGCTGATCGCCGGCTGCCCGCTCGTGTTGAACGGCGGGGTGAACGGCACGAACCGACCGGAGCGGACCATCGCGTCCATCGGGTGCTCGACGTTGTTGGTAATCGTGCCGAGCTTCAACGGCACCTCGGCGAGAGTCGGCGTGAGCAGCAGGTCCCAGCCATCGCTCCACCACGATTGCAGCGAGCGCCGGTACGCGGTGACGTCGGACAGGGCGAGTGCGAAATCTATCGACGTGAAGTCTTTGGCGAAGTCGGCCTGGATCCGGTTCATAGGCTCGAACTCGTCGTCGGTGAGTGGCCGCCCGATCAACTCCTCGAGGCGGTGGAGCGACACGCCCATGTTCGTGCTCCAGATCGACCCGAACTTGGAGGCGAATGTCGTGTCCTCGAGCGCTGGCGGCGATGCGACCTCGACGCGATGGCCGAGCGATTCGAGAAGCCGGCCAACGGCCTGCGCAGCCTCGGCGCACTCCGGATCGCAGTGTCCGCCCTGCGGATGATGGTCGAGGATCCCGATGCGCAGGTGGCCAGGATCCGCGCCGAGCTCGTCGACATATGGCCGAACGGGTTCCGGCGCGATCACCGTGTCTCCGATGCCAGGGCCTCGCACCGCGTCCAGGAGCGTGGCGGTGTCGCGCACTGTGCGGCTGACGCAGA
>JBBSGQ010000330.1:0-4164 GCA_038253965.1 Acidimicrobiales bacterium
CTCCATTGCCCGAAGATCGAGTCCGATCGGTGCTTACCGCCATCGTCCGGCGTGGCAACGTCACGTCGTTCGCCGCGCTCGCCACCGATGCCGGTGTCCCGGTGGCCCGTCTGGGCGGGTTTCTGGTGCACCTGGCCCGGGTGCTCAACGTCGACGGCTATGCCGTCCTCGATGTCGACGCCACTGTCGGCGAGGTCCGGTTCTCGCTTCAGATGTTGGCCCAGCAGTTCGAGATCGCCACGACGCCGTCGTGAGCGCAGGTGTCAGCCCGGCCCGTCGCAGCGAGATCATCGACGCCCTCAGTCGCGGCACCGTGCCCGCCCGGGGGCTCGACGTCATGGCCGTCGGGCTCGACCGGTTCGCCGGCGTGGTCGACGATGAGCTGGCTCGGGTGGCCGCCGGCGGGGCGGTGTTCAAGGCGGTGCGTGGCGAGTGGGGGAGCGGTAAGACGTTCGCTTCACGCTGGTTCGCCGAGCGTGCCCGCCGGGCCGGCTTCGCCACCGCCGAGATCCAGATCTCCGAGACGGAGACGCCCCTGGACCAACTCCAGACCGTGTATCGCCGGGTCGTGGAGCGATTGTCGGTGGGCGACGGCGAGATCGGCGCCCTGCGCTCGGTGATCGACGGCTGGTTCTACGTGCTCGAAGAGGACGTGCTCGCCGCCGGGAGGGTGGACGAGAGCGATGCGGCGGCGCTGATCGCTGCGACCACCGAGCTCATGGAGCAGCGCCTGTCCGCGGTGGTACGGACGGCCCCCGCCTTCGGTGCCGTGCTGCGGGCCTATCGGCTTGCGACTGCCGCGGGTGACCAGGCTACCGCCGACGGCTTGGTGGCCTGGCTCGGCGGCCAACCGAACGTGGCCGCTGCCGTCAAGCGCAGCGCCGGTATCAAGGGCGAAATCGACCATCGGGGCGCCTTCGCCTTCCTTCAGGGCCTGCTCGCCATCCTGCGCGACAGCGGGCACGCCGGGCTGTTCCTCGTGATCGATGAGGTCGAGACGCTCCAGCGGGTGCGCTCCGACACGCGTGACCGGTCTCTCAACGCCCTCCGTCAGATGCTCGACGAGATCGACGCTGGCCGGTTCCCTGGCCTCTACCTGATGATCACCGGGACGCCGGCCTTCTTCGACGGGCCCCAAGGAGCGCAGCGCCTGGCGCCGCTCGCCCAACGCCTTGCCACCGACTTCACCGTGGACGCCCGTTTCGACAACCCGCGGGCCGTACAGCTTCGCTTGGCCGGGTTCGACCACGGCCGGTTGCTGGAGCTGGGCACTCGGATCCGCGACGTGTACGCCGACGGCGTCCCCAATGCCGAGCGGATCAGGGGATCAGTCGACGACGAGTACCTCGATGGCTTCGCCAGAGCGATTACCGGCAAGTTGGGTGGGAAGGTGGGTATCGCCCCCCGCCTCTTCTGCAAGAAGCTGGTCGATGTGCTGCAGCGCGTGGATCAGCACGAGACGTTCGACCCCCGCACCAACTACTTGCCGAAGGTGTCGGTGAGCGAGCTTTCCGATGTGGAGCGCAACGCCGCCGCCGGTCTCGTGCCCGACGACATTCCTCTCGACCTCGACGCCGGCTGAAGGTGAGCGGGTTCGACCAGCTTCACCCGGGGGTGCAGCACCACGTGGTCAACTCGCTGGGCTGGACCGCGCTGCGGTCGCTGCAGGACCAGACAGTTGCCCCGATCATCGCCGGCGACCATGTGCTCGCTCTGGCGCCCACCGCCGGCGGCAAGACCGAGGCCGCCATCTTCCCGTTGCTCTCTCGCATCGCCACCGAGGGCTGGCGGGGGTTGTCCGTTCTGTACGTCTGCCCGCTACGGGCCCTGCTCAACAACCTGCATCCTCGCCTCGAGCGCTATGCCGGATTCGTCGGCCTGCGCGCCGGCCTGTGGCACGGCGACGTCGGCGCCTCGGCTCGCACCCGCATCTTCGACGATCCCCCCGAGATCCTCCTCACCACGCCGGAGTCCTTGGAAGCGATCCTCATGTCTGTGCGCCGAGATCACGAGCGACTCTTCTCGGGGCTGCGGACGGTCGTCGTCGACGAGGTCCATGCCTTCGGTGGCGACGATCGCGGCTGGCACCTACTCGCCGTGCTGGAGCGACTGACTTTGGTCGCGGGGCGGGACCTCCAGCGGATCGGCCTGTCTGCCACCGTCGGCGCCCCGGAGGACTTGCTCGCCTGGCTCGTCGGTTCGAGCACCGGACCGGCACGGGTGATCGGCCCCATGGACGGCCGCGACATCGTGCCTGAAGTCACGCTTGACCATGTCGGCTCGCTCCAGAACGCCGCCACCGTGATCTCGCGCCTGCACGGCGGTGAGAAGCGCCTGGTGTTCTGCGACAGCCGGTCCCGCGTCGAGGAGCTGTCGGTCGATCTTCGCCAACGCGGAGTGAACACCTTCGTGTCGCACTCCTCGCTGGCTCTCGACGAACGGCGGCGCGCCGAGGAAGCGTTCGCCGAAGCCCACGACTGCGTGATCGTGTCGACCTCGACCCTGGAGCTCGGCATCGATGTCGGCGATCTCGATCGGGTGATCCAGATCGACAGCCCCACAACCGTCGCCAGCTTCCTCCAGCGGCTCGGGCGCACCGGACGACGAACGGGCTCGGTGCGCAACGCGCTGTTTCTCACCACCAAGCCCGACATCGAGCTCGTGCGCGCCGCCGGGTTACTCAGCCTGTGGTCGACGGGCTACATCGAGCCGGTCGTCGGACCGTTGTCGCCCTATCATCTCATTGCTCAGCAGCTGCTGGCCCAGGTTTTGCAGGACGGTTCGGTCGCCCGATCGCGATGGAGCGAGGTGCTCGGGCGGCTGCCCGTGTTCGCCGATGCCATCCGGTCCGGGGTGGGGGAGGAGATCCTGACCCACCTCCTCGAAACCGGCATGCTTTTCGACGACGGGTACGGCATCCTCTCGATGGGACCAGGCGGGGAAGCGACCTATGGGCGGCGCCACTTCCTGGAGCTCACGTCGGCCTTCACGTCGAACCCCCTCTTCGTCATCCGCCACGGATCCAAGGAGATCGGCTACCTCGACCCCATCGCCCTGCTGAGCCCCGACCGTTCCTTCGCCACCGTGCTCCTGGCTGGTCGTGTGTGGAAAGTCACGTCGATCGACTGGGATCACCGGTTCGCCTGGGTGGAGCCTGCCGACAGCGGAGGCCGGTCCCGTTGGCTCGGCGACAGTCAGCCACTATCGGCTCCGTTGTGTGACGCCATGAGAAATGTCCTGAGCGGCGAGGACCCAGCCGGCATGACGCTGACGACCCGTGCGGCGACCGGCCTCGACGAGATTCGCGACACCTTCCATTGGGCGCGCCCGGGTCGCACCGCGGTTGTGGCCGAGGACGATGGCCTGACCTGGTGGACCTTCGGCGGCCTTCATGCCAACGCCGGCCTCATGGCCGCCATGGGGCCATTGCTCGCCGGCTCCAAGGTCGACAACCTGTCGATCAAGCTCGCTCCCGAACTCGCCACCGCCGAGAAGATCCGACAGTTCGTCGAGTCCGTCGATCCCGAGAAGCTCCCCCGACCCTGGATCGCCGAGGACCTGGCCCGAAAGCTCAAGTTCACCGATTGTCTACCCGGACAGATTGCCGTCGATGTCGCCAGCGCGAGAGTGCGTGACCTCCCGGGTATCCGGCGGGTCGTTGCTGAGCCGGTAGATCAAGAGGCGGCCGGCAGTGCATGAGCGACGCTCGGGGTCGCCACTTACCCGTGCGCGGATAGATTCGGATGTTCCAGTCCCCCGCGGGAAGGTGGAGCCGGAGGAGACGATCCCAGCTGCCGGCTTCTCTCGCATCCGCCACTCGGTGCGACGACGGTGCGTAGTCGACGACGATCCGCCGGCCATTGAGAACGTCCAAGACGAGGAAGGGTCTACTCTGAGGACTTCGCGGGAGGGCGGAGGTGGCCCAGGCCAGGGCGTCGCTGAGCTCGATCAACCCGAGCAGCACGACCTTGGCGGCACTGTCTACCCGAGCCGGGATCGGGCCGCTCGAGCCCAGCTCGCTTCTCCCCGCAGTGCCGCCAACTCGATCGCCTGCTCAACGATCACCGACGACAACCGGACCACCTCGGCCCGGAGCTGGGCAAGCTCGGTGACCTCGGCCCGGTTCTGCTTCGGCCGTCCGGGGCGCGACGACTGCAACGCGGC
>JBBSGQ010000331.1:0-4139 GCA_038253965.1 Acidimicrobiales bacterium
AGACCGAGGCTGGCGTAGATGTCGGCCTTCTCGGCAGGCAGAGCGTCCGCAAGGACGCCCTCCATCCCGCCCAGTTCGGCGAGCAGTGCGGCGATGTCTGCACTGGTCAGCCGATCAGGTCGCTCGATTGCCGCCAGCTCTGACACCGTCTGGCTTCGCTCGGCTCGCAGCTCGGCGATTCGGGGTTGGACGACCGTTGGGTCGGTGCCTTGCTCGATGGCGCTCACCAGGTTTCGGGTCGCCTGGTCGATCTCGTCGAGACGTCGCTTCAGCAGCGCCTCTTGATTGTCCGTGCCGTCGTCATTTTCCTGTGAAGCTGCCAGGAACTCAGGGTTGGCGAGGCTGGGGAGCCACCGGTCGATGGCGGCCACGACATCGTCCTCTCGGACGTAGAGCGACTTGGGGTGATCGGCCAGGTAGGCGGGGAGGGCGCGTGACTGAGCAACCCGGCAGCGGTAGCGGATCGTCTCGTGAGCGGTCGTGCCCTCCATCTTGCGGCCGCAGATGCCGCAGTGGAGCAGGCCCCGCAGCAGGTAGGGCACGGAGGTCGTGCGAGGGGACCTGGTGCCCGGGCGGGCGCCGGTGTTTCGCTCAGCGATGCGCTGTGCTGTCGCGTCCCACAGATCCTGGTCGATGAGCGGAGGATGATCTTCGTCCGGCCCGTACACCCAGGCGCCGTTGCTGGCCCATCGCTGTCGGGTCACGTAGCCAGCGGCGACATCGTTGACGTCGAACAGCTCGTCGAGTCGCTGCTGCTTCCCCCACACCGCCCGGCCGAGGTACTTCTCGTTGCGGAGGACCGTGCGCACCGCCGAGTGTGCCCAGCCGCGGGGGTCGCGATGGGGATTCCGAACCCGATCGTGGGCCGAGGGCGATGGCACGCCGTCGGCGGTCAGGGCGTTTGCAATGGCCTTGAGTCCATGGCCAGCGGCGAACATCTCGAAGATGCGACGGACGACTGGTGCGGTCTCGGGGTCGGGCTCGAGGCGGTGCAGCCGCTGTCCGAGGCTCCGCTTCTTGGGGTTCGGGTGCTCGCCGGCGTCGGCGAGGCGATAGCCGTACGGAGGCCGTCCACCAAGGTGGCGCCCACCCTCCTGGGCAAGCACGGTCATGCCGTCGCGCACCCGGCTGCGGACCAGCGCCCGTTCCTGTTTCGAGGTGCCCCCGAGCATGCCGAGCAGCATCTCGGTCGTCGTCGAGGTGAAGTCGACTCTGCCACCGATCTCGGGCAGCCAGAGCTCGATGCCGAAGTGCTGGAACAGGGGATAGATCGAGCTGTACTGGATCGGCGCACCGAAGGCCCGAGCGAACTCACCTACCACGACTGCGTCCCATCGGTGGGCGCCTTGCTTCATCTGAGCGAGGAGCCGGCTGGTCTCAGGGCGCCTCGCCCAAGGCAGGGATCGGCTGATCCCGATGTCGAAGAACTCCTCGACGATCTCGGCATCGGGTGGGAGGATCCGGCGCGCCTGGGCGAGCTGTCGTGCCCTTGACGCCTCGGGCTCTTGGTTGTCCTCAGTCGAGACTCGACCACAGAACGCAAATACCCTCGGGCCCATAACCAACCTCCTTGCCGCCCAGTTGTTTCACGGTACAGGTGTCGATGCAGGTGCTGGCGGAACCTCTCGGAGGGCCTCAGGTCCACGGCGGTCGCGTGCCGCAACGATCACCTGCAGGAGGATCTGACCGGTTCGGACATCAGGGCACCATCCTGCCGGAGGCTCGAGCCGGAGCGTTGCCTCGGCACAGGTCGCCCCCGCTGCCTGGCTGTTTGTGCGGCCTCTGCGTGTACCCATACCTCGACTAGGCCGCGCCGGCTCGAATTCATCGCGCCGAGTCAGATACCGATTGCGTGTCCTCGCTGCGGTTGGGCGTCGGCGGGGTGGGCGAGTTCCCAGGCGGTGAGTTCGCCGGTGGAGTGTTGGAGGCGGTGGGCGACGGCTTCGTCAGCGGGCCGGGCGGGCAGTCTCGGGAGGGCTTCGCCGTCAAGCGGGTCGGCGGCGGCGGTGAGGTAGAGGTGGTTGGCGTGGCGGCCGCGGGTGATGTCGACGTAGGTCTCGGCTCTGGTGGTGGTGGCGTCGACTCGGCTGGTGGAGACATCACGGGTGGAGCCTTGGACGGCGTAGCTGGTGAGCGCATAGGCGTGGTCGATGCCGACCTCGGTTCGTCCTCCGGCGGTGCGGTGGTGGTCGAAGAACGAACGAGGTAGTTCGACGGTGCCGATCCCATCGAACTGGACGACGACCGCGTCCTGCGCTCGATCCTGCGGGTGGGGTTGGAGGGCGACGACGGTGCCGAGGGCGCCGTTTCGGACATACGCTTGGCGGTCGTCGTCGGGGTGCAGGTTGCGGTTGGGTGCTCGGGCGGTGATGCGGTCACCGACGGAGAACCGGCGTTCGCCGCTGGCGACCAGTTCTTCAAAGCCGATCTCGCCGTTGACTTGGCGGAGTCGATGGGCGAGCCGGTTGAGTTGACGGCGGGTGCTGTTGCGTCGGTCGACCATGGGATGGTCCTGACCGTCACGGTGGGCGTCCCACCAGCGGCCGAGGACGTGGCGGTACATGGTGAGGTCGTCGCCGACGACGTGGAGGTGTCCGGCGGCTTCGAGCCGGTCGAGCGCCTCATCGACGTGTCCGTCGCGGAGCGCTTGTGCGGCGGCGCGGTCGTCGGGGTCCAGCACCCGGTGGGTGGCCTGCAGTTCGGGGGTGTGGCTGGGGTGGCGTTCGCAGAGGACTCGGAACATGCCGCCGGCGGCGATGGCGCCGTGTTGGGCGGGGTCACCGATGAGCCGAACCGTGGCGCCGGTGGTGGCGGCCATGGTCATGAGCGAGTCGAGGTCCCGGTCAGACAGGGTGGAGGCTTCATCGATGACCACGATCGTCCGGGCGTCGAGCGGCAGCTCACCGGGGTCGTCGTGGGCGAGGTACCAGGCGACGGTCTCGCACTCGATCCCGGTTGCGGCGGCGGGGGTGCGGGCGGCTTCGCCTTTCACGGCGGTGCCGAGGACCCGGTAGCCGGCGGCGGTCCAGGCATCGGCGCAGGCGGCGACGGTGGTGGTCTTGCCGGCCCCGGCGCGGCCGATGGCGGCCTGGTAGCGGTGACCGTTCCCGCACCACGACTCGACCAGGCCACGTTGTTCGTCGGTGAGGTGATCATGTTTCGCCAAGGCGGTGGCGACAGCCTGGTCGGGGACGAGGTGGGCGCCTTGGTGCAGGCCTTTGGTGAATCGGGTGGCGATGCGTTCCTGGAGCCGGAGCATCTCAGCAGTGGTGAACAACGGTTCCTCGGCTCGGGTGATCTGGATGACGTGTCCGGAGGTGAGGAACTCGTCGGCCATCGTCTCCAACCGGGCGGCACCGACCAGCAGCGGTTGCGGGGGACCGTGGCGCATCGGGATCGGGTGATTCGCCAGCGCTGCAAGTGCTTCGGTTCGGGAGAACACCGATCCACCAGCGCAGACCCCATCGGGGGTGCACAGCGAGGCGAACACGGTCTCGGGTGCAGGGGTCTCGACCATAAGCGTGTGGCTGCCAATGGCTTGGATCGCCTGGGCGTCGAGGCCCAGCGCCGCTGCCCGCTGCCGCCACCCGTCAATGAGGGTCGCCGCGGATGTCTGGGCCTTCGCTGGGCGGGTTCGGAGCGAGATGCGGTCGACATCGCGGGGGTGGGCGCCTTTGCCGATCTCGATCTCGAGTTCGCGGAGAGCGTCGTCCATCTCGGATCGGCGCTGGGAGAACTCCCGGATCACGCGTTGATCGATCCCATCGATCTCCCACCCTCCAACTCGGTGGGGCGCAGGCTGCCATCGGACGCCGAGGCGGAGCGAGAGTTGGTGACGCATCTCAGCGGTACCGAGCGCGGAGGCGGCGTGAGCGTGACGGTAGAGGCCGCGGGTGTCGAGGCCCCGACGGCTGCCGTCGCCGAGGGTGACGGTGTTTGCCACCACGTTGTGGTGATGCGGGAACGGATCAAGGGCCCGCGACGTGAGGTGCCGAAACGAAGCGGCCATCCAACCCTGCGCCTTCACTGGTTGACCGTCGATGCGCCCGTAGGCGGCATGGTTTTCCAGCCAGGCCATGGCCCAGTCGTTGGCGTCCTGGATCGACCCGAGCACCGCACGGCTGGTGTGGTCGTCGCCG
>JBBSGQ010000332.1:0-4097 GCA_038253965.1 Acidimicrobiales bacterium
CCCCTCGTCGACAGTGCCGACGAGGGTGCCATCGGCCAGCAGGATGCTGAACTCGACGGACGAACCGCTGCGCAGACCGATGCCGTGCGCCGGGAAGCCTCGGCCCGCCCACACGGCTCGCACGTCGCAACGCTCCGATCCGAACCGTTGCCTCAACACGAGTCGGTCCTCGAGCACGAGGCGGCGAACGGCGTCGTCGAGGTCGTCACCCCAGTAGAGCGAGTCGACGTGGCCGAGCGGATGCTCGAACGCAGCACAGGCGAGATGGGGGTCGAGGATGAACTGGTTTGACGGGTTGACCACTGCGGGTTCCGGCGACCGGCTGAAAACCTCGTACGGGTGCGACATCAGGTACTGGTCGAGCTGGTCCTCGCCGGCCACGAGCACCGCAAGGGAGGACTGTTGTTCGCGTCCGGCGCGTCCCGCCTGCTGCCACATCGAGGCGATGGTGCCGGGAAAGCCGTCGAGGACGCAGGCGTCGAGACCCCCGATGTCCACCCCGAGCTCGAGCGCGCTGGTGGCGACCACTCCCCGCAACCGGCCGGCGAACAGCTCAGCTTCGATCTCCCGTCGTTCACTCGCGAGGTAGCCACCTCGGTACGGGCGTACCGCGCAGGCGAGCGGCTCGGGAAGCCGCCGGATGACGTCGGCGGCGACGAGCTCGGCGCCCTTGCGGCTGCGGCAGAACGTCAGCGTTCGCAGGTCGTGGGACACGAGTTCGGTCATGAGGTCCGCCGAGGCCGCGTTGGCTGACGCTCTTGCCCCGGACGCCGGGTCGAGCATCGGCGGGTTCCACAGTGCGAAGAACCGCTCGCCCCGAGGAGAACCGTCATCGGTGACCTCAGCGACGTCGAGCCCGCTCAGAGACGACGCCAGCTCGCCGGGCCGACCGATCGTCGCAGAGCAGAACACGAACGTCGGCCGGGCGCCATAGAGGGCGCAGATCCGGCGAAGGCGCCGGAGGAGATGGGCGACATGGGTTCCGAACACACCCCGGAAGACGTGCAGCTCGTCGACAACCACATAGCGAAGCCGCATGAGGAATGTCGCCCAGCGGGCGTGGTGTGGCAGCAGGCCACAATGCAACATGTCGGGATTCGTGAACACGACGTTGGCATGACGGCGGACCCACGTTCGCTCCGATGTCGAGCTGTCACCGTCATACGTCGCAGGAACGAGGCCGGGAAACCCCGGTGCTGAGATGGCGCGGAGTTGATCCTGGGCGAGGGCCTTCGTGGGGAACAGTGCGAGTGCCGAGCCCGGCCTGATCGCGTCGGCCACCGCCTCGGCCACCGGCGCTTGATAGCAGAGCGATTTGCCAGAGGCGGTGCCCGTGGCGACTGCGACGGAATGACCACTGCGGACGAGGTCGAGCGTTGCGGCCTGATGACACCACAGCTCGTCCACGCCGAGCAGACGTAACAGCTGGGGATCGATGGCGAGCTCGGGCTCGGCCACTCGGGCTGGCCGGGCGGGAAGTCGCTCGACGTGGACCAGCCCGGTGTCTCCGGCGCGTCCTGTCAGGCTTCGGAGCAACGCGTCGAGCGCTGGTGCCGTGGTGAGACTCATCGGAGTCGGTGCTTCGCGATCACCAGAGCATAGAGTTGCGCCGGTGTAATTACCGTGGCGTGATCCATCGTCCTGCGAGTGTGCCGCCGTTCGGGGACGTCAGGTAGCGTCTGCGGTCCCGGCGATCAGGAGCAACCTGTGATGGATCTTCGACTCGATGTCTCCGAGCGAGATGGTTGGGCGGTCCTGGCCGTCGGCGGCGAGGTCGATGTCGCGACGGCGCCCCGACTTCGGGAGAAGCTGATCGAGCTCGTGAACGACGGCCACCATCAGATCGTGGTCGACCTCGGCGCCGTGGAGTTCCTCGACTCCACCGGCTTGGGTGTGCTCGTCGGCGCGTTGAAGCGGGTCCGGACCCACGACGGTGACCTGGCTCTGGTGTGCACCGAGTCGCGGGTGCTCAAGATCTTCGAGATCACCGGCCTGACGAAGGTGTTCGCGATACATGGATCGGTCGACGAGGCCGTCGCGGCCGGCTGAGCCTGCATCGCGAGCGAACAGTGATCAAGCCCGAGGCGCGAGCGGGCCAGTGACCAGGTCTGAACGTGGGACCAGCGACCACAGCGCCGCGACGAGAGAGATCGTCGAGCTCGAGCTTCCCGCCCGCCCCGACGTCCTCGCTCTTGCCCGATTGGTCGTCGCAGGCCTGGTTTCGGGTGACCCCGACTTCACTGACGAGCGGCTCGACGACCTCCGTCTCGCCGTCTCCGAAGCCTGCACCAACGCGATCGAAGCCCAGCAGCGCGCCGCCCCTGGCCGCTCGGCCCCACCCATCACCGTCCGCTGTTGGGTGTCGGCGGGACGCGCTGAGGTGGAGATCCACGACAACGGCACCGGTTTCGATCCGCGCGCGCTGGCCCCGCATCCTCCGGTCACCGACCCGGCGAGGCTCGACTTCGAGGGAGGCCTCGGGATCCCGCTCATCCGCCTGCTCAGCGACAACGTGGAGTTTCGACCGAGCCATTCGGGCACCATCGTGGCCATGACCTTCGAGGCCCGTCGAGCGAGAAGCGGACAGTGACAAAGCCCGAGAAAGGCGCGCGATGACCGATGCCCACCCTTCGGAGCAGGGTGGCGACCCGATGGACACGATCGCCAAGCCCGACGCGCTCCTCGCGCTGCACGATGTCACCGCCGAGATGTTCGTCATGCTCCGGGCATGGTTCGACGTCGCCCCCGAGGTCACGTTGGACCTCCGGGAGGTCGATTCAGCCGTGGCCGAGCTGGGCGATCCCGTGTTGGTGGCGGCACTCGCAATGCGCAAGTTGCAGGCGCTGCACCTGTTGGCGACCCCTGGGGTACGCACCACAACCGACGTGATAGTGGCGATCGTCAACGATCTCGAGAGGGCATTGATCCAGGCACCGGTGATGCGCCTCAAGGTTCAGGCTGCGGTCACCGACTGGGATCGCGAGCTCATGGACCTCGAGTCAGGTGCTACACCGGGCAGTTTCGACGGGCCGGGGGCGACCGACGACGTGGATCCCGATGTGGAACGGTTCCACGATCTGCATGGCCTGCTCCACGAGGCGATGTTTGCGGTGATCGAGGCTTCCGAAGGCGAGATCCGCTACCTCGTCTGAAGACCAGCGGCAGGGGGCAGACTTCCCGGATGGCGACAGCGTCGACGGTGACCGTGCTCGACCTGTCGGCGTCGTCCGACCTCATCGTCGACGCGCTGCGTTCGGCCGGAGCCGTGATCGTGGACCGGCTGGTCGAGCCCGAGGTGATGGACGACATCCACGAGGAGCTCGCCGCTCACCTCGAGGCCACGCCATTCGGAGACGAGGATTTCGCGGGAAGACGTACGCGTCGGACCGGAAGCCTCATTGCCCGTTCGCCTCGCTTCCGCCAACTCGCCATGCACCCCACTGTCCTCGCAACGCTCGATCGGGTGCTGGGGGACCACACGTCTGCATACCAATTGCACCTGACCCAGGTCATCGATCTTGCCCCCGGACAGGTTGGACAGCCGGTGCACCGGGACCAATGGGCGTTCGACTTCTTCCCGTTCCCTGCCGGTTTCGAGGTGGAGTGCCACACGATGTGGGCGATGACCGACTTCACCGAAGCGAACGGCGCGACGCGGTTGATCCCGGGGAGCAATCACTGGGACGACAAGCTGAGACCGTCCGTCGACGAGACCGCGCCTGCGGAGATGATCAAGGGCTCGGTGCTGCTCTACGTCGGCTCGGTGTACCACGGCGGAGGCGCAAACCAGAGCGAGGAGCATCGCCTCGGCATCAATGTCGGCTACACGCTCGGTTGGTTGCGGCAGGAAGAGAACCAGTACCTGGCCTGCCCGGTCGAAATCGCCCGCACCCTGCCACTGGAGCTTGCTCGGCTGATGGGCTACCAGCGCGCTGCATATGCCCTCGGCTACTTCGGTGATCTGCAGGATCCGATGCAGGCGCTCGATCCGACCGTCCGTGCCGATGGCTGGTCGCTGGAAGTAACGGGACTCGTAGAGCGACCGCGGCGCTACTCGTACGCCGAGCTGCTGGCTCTGCCCGCCCGCGACGCACTCG
>JBBSGQ010000333.1:0-4089 GCA_038253965.1 Acidimicrobiales bacterium
CCGAGATCGCCACTCGCTCACTGGTCCAGGTCAACGGCGGCAGGGTGTCCCATCGCATCTCGGCAGAAAGGCTCATCCGCCGACTCCGGCGGAGGTTGGCCAACCCGTCGTTGTACGGCGACTTGGTGATCACGAGCTCGGCGATGACCGTGGCCACGGCATGGCACCGAGCTATGAGCAGTTGATCAGGGCTGCCGGCCACGGTGAGACCGACGACTCCGAGCCGCTCTGCCCCGTCGAGCAACGGCAACCACAATCTCGACGATCCTGACCCGTCGGCTCCGTCTCCGTCGACGGGATCGACGATCGTCTCTTCTGTGCGAAAGGCAAGCCCAGGTCGGCTGTCATCGACGCCGAGTGGTGACCCCTGCTCCTGGTGGCGGGCTGGCATCGGGACGAGCATCCGCTGCTCGTGATCCACGAGGTAGATCTCGACATCGGAGGCTCCGATCTCCACTGCATGTCGACGAACGACGTCGAGGAGCTCGTCGGGATGGAGCTGATGGCTGGCCGCCAGCAACCCGAAGAGCATGCGTTCCCCGGCCGACTCCTCGGTCACGGCGACCCGGACCCCGACCCCGACATCAGCTCTGCGCGTTTCACGCCTGGTCAGCGTAGGTCGAGATCTGAACCTCGGGTGACCGGACCTGTCTCCACGTCGATCTCATGGCTGCTCCGTCGTGCCTCCCATGCTGAACGGCACCTGCCTATCACCTGAGGTCGCGCAGCCGCCCGGCGTTGAGAGCACTTCTGTGGTCACGGGCCGTGCATACCATCAAATCCGTGGGAATACGATCGCGCTGGTCGCGCTATGGGCGAGACGCCGTCGAAGCGTTGCGCGCCGACATCGCTGCCGCCAAGGGCACTGAACCACTCACACCGGTCACTGTGATAGTTGCGTCGAACCAGGTGGGCGTGTCCGCCCGCCGGCTGTTGGCTTCGGGTGCCGCCGGCCCCGTGTGCGGCTCGGGTACCGGGCTCGTTGCGGTGTCCTTCCTCACCGCGTACCGGTTGGCCGAGTTGTTGGGCGCGCCGGCCCTCGCAGGAGCGGGCCGCAGGCCGATCTCCACGCCTGTGTTGACTGCTGCGGTGCGTGCGTCGCTCAAGGAAGCGCCGGGGATCTTCGAGCCCGTGGCCGCCCACTTCGCCACCGAAGCTGCCCTCGTCGCCGGATACCAGGAGCTGCGAGATCCTTCCTCTGCGGCGCTCGATGCGCTCGCCGGTCGCGGGGAGCGGGCGGCGGATGTCATCCGGCTGCATCGCGCCACGCGGGCGCGACTCGAACCGGGGTGGTACGACGAAGAGGATCTGATGACCGCGGCGGTCGACTCCCTCTCGGTCCGCGACGACAACGACGTGCGGGCCGCCATCGGTGCGGTCGTCGTCTATCTCCCGCAGCGCCTATCCCGCCACGCGGCCACCCTGCTCACCGGATTGGCGGCGAAGACGGACACGTCGGTGGTCGCCGCGCTCACCGGAGACGCGCGCGCTGACGCCGAGGTGACGACCTCGGTCGAACGTCTGGGCCTCCCGCTCGACGCTGGCTTGCTGCCCCAAGCAGGCCCGGTCACCTCCGTCGAACGCACTCACTTCTTCACTGCCTCGGACGCCGACGAGGAGGTGAGGGAAGCGGTGAGGGCTGTCATCGACGCGGCCCGGGCCGGCACACCGCTCGACCGCGTGGCGATCCTTTCCGCCAGCCCCGAGCCGTATGACCGTCTCATCCGCGAGCAGCTCATCGCAGCCGAGATACCGGTCAACGGCGCAACGGAGGTCCCAGTCGCGGTGCGGCTGGCCGGTCGAACGCTGCTGCAACTGCTCGAGCTTCCAGCGCTCGGGTTCCGCCGGCAGGACGTCTTCGCGTGGCTGGCCGGCGCACCGGTGCGCCACGGCGACCGTCTCGCGCCAGTGTCCGGTTGGGAGCGCCTCTCCCGAGACGCGGGCGTGGTCGGCGGTCGCCGTCAATGGGATGAGCTCCTGCTCGTGCTCAGCGATCAACTGAAAGCCAAGGCCGAGCTCGCGGAGAACGATCCCGAGCGGCCGCACTGGCGGTCAGAGAAGCTCCATGGTGACGCCAACCGCGCGAGCCACCTGCGTTCCTTCGTGCTGGACCTCATCGATCGGCTCGAAACCGCTGCCGCGTCGCCGCAACCGTGGAGCACCCGGGCGGCGTGGGCGCACGATCTACTCGACCATGTGCTCGGCGGCGGCATGCGCCGAGAGCGATGGCCGGCCGTCGAACGCAAGGCCGCTGAACGGGTGGAGCTCGCCCTCCAACGCCTGGCCGCACTCGACGCGGTCGAGGATGCCGTCGATCTCGATGTGTTCTCGCGCACGCTAGCCATCGAGCTCGAAGCGGACCTCGGGCGCGTCGGCCGCTTCGGCGAGGGGGTGTTCGTCGGATCGATCGGCATGGGCGTCGGACTGGACCTCGACCTCCTCATCCTGTTGGGTTTGGCGGAGGGCTCGTTCCCGGCCCCCATCCACGACGACTCGTTGTTGCCGGACAGCGAACGGGAGGCGGCCGACGGCGAGCTCGCACTGCGAAGTCAACGGATCGACCGGGAGCATCGCCAGTTCCTTGCTGCCCTTGCCGGTGCCGACAAGCACATCCTCGGGATCCCGCGTGGAGACCTGCGGCGCAGCAGGGAGCGCGTGCCGTCGCGATGGGCGATCGATGTCGCCTCATCGCTCGCCGACGAGCGTTGGTGGAGCACTGACCTGATCAAGGCTGCCGTCCCTTGGGTCCATCACGTCAAGTCCTTCGATCACGGGATCCGGCATCTGACGTTCCCGGCGACGGACCAAGAGCATCGGCTGTTGGCTCTGCTGGCCGCCGGCGTGCCCCGCGACGAGCTCGCCGCTCTGACCGAAACGACCGACCCAGCGACGTCGAGCGGCGTGCGCGTGCTCGATGCGCGCCGGAGCCCCGCGTTCACCCGTTTCGATGGCAACCTCGCTGGTCTCGCCATCCCGTCTCCGGTGGAGAGGGGCACGTCGGCCACGAACCTGGAACGTTGGGCCAAGTGCCCTCACGCGTACCTCGTGCAGACGTTGCTCGGCGCAGAGGAGCTCGAGAACCCCGAGGAGCAGCTGGAGCTCTCTGCGCTCGACAGGGGGAACCTCATCCACGAAGTGCTCGAGACCTTTCTCGACACGATCCTGGCGCGACCACCCGCCGAACGTCCCGCGCCGCACCGGGCCTGGTCTCCGGCTGAGCGTGCCGTCCTCGGCACCATCGCCGCGGAGCGCTGCGCGCAGTACGAGGCGAGGGGGCTCACGGGCCGGCCGATCTTCTGGCGGCGCGATCGCAGGCGCATCCTGACCGATCTCGACCTGTTCCTCGACGCCGACGACTCCTATCGCGCGGCTTCAGGGGCTCGCCCCGTGGCCACCGAGCTGGCGTTCGGCTTCCGAGATGGGATGCAAGCGGTCAACTTGGCGTTGCCCGACGGTCGGATGCTGCCGCTTCGCGGCAAGGTCGATCGCGTCGATGTGGCTGACGACGGAACCCTCCACGTGCTCGATTACAAGTCCGGGAAGCCAGGCGGGTATCGAAAGCTGAGCGAGGACAACCCCCATGAGCGCGGGACGAAGCTGCAGCTGGCGATCTACGGCCAGGCGGCGCGGCAGTACCGGCAGCAACCCGAGGCCGTGGTCAAGGCGAACTACTGGTTCGTATCGACCGGCGGACAGTTCAAACAGATCGGCTACAGCGTCACGCCGGAGGTCCTGGCGCGGGTCAGCACGACGCTCGGTGTGATCGTGGAAGGCATCGAGCGCGGAGTCTTCACGTCGCACCCCGCAGCTCCGAGCACATCCGGACGGGTGTCGTGTGCGTTCTGTGACCCGGACGGACTCGGCACGGCCGAGCTCCGCCGGCAGTGGGACCGCAAGATCGCAGATGAGATCCTGGCCTCCTACGTCGACCTGGTGGACGGCATCGACGCTGACAGCGACATCGACCGCAACGGCGTCGATGGCGTTACGGCTGAGGACGACGAGGTCGGGCGATGAGGCAGCGGCCAGATGCGCCCGATCAGGCACAGCGCGATCGCATCGTCAACGACCTCACCACGACGCTTTTCG
>JBBSGQ010000334.1:0-4034 GCA_038253965.1 Acidimicrobiales bacterium
GACATGGATGCTTCAGCAAGGAGCAGGGACAACCGCTGGCCACCAGCGGGTACTTCTCATGGCCACCAGCGGGGACCTCATCTGGCCACCCGTGGGTACTTTTTCATGGCCATGGACAGGCAACACGGGTGGTCGGGGGGAAGATCCAATTATTGGTCAGCGGCCGAGCGCGGGCCCGGGGTGTCACCGCTACGCGGCAACCCGTAACCCAACTGACTGAGCGCCGTGTGAGCTTCCGAGGCGATCTGGCGCAAGGCCATGTCTGAACCGTGGTCTGACCATGTGATCTCCGTGTTGGCGGTGCGAGCTATGTGGGCGAGCGCACCGGCGACTTGATCCAGCGTTGCCGGCTCCCGCGTGGTGAAGGTCATGTCGTCAGCGTCGCACCACTTTGAGTGGTTGGCAAGGGACAATGTGTGACCGCCCCCAACGGGCGCGTGTCCGCGGCTGGCTGCGACGGCCGTCCACGGTAGGAGCTGCTCCGCGTTCGCCGGGCAGCGTTGCCTCGAAGCGGTTTTCGGACACGTATGGTGGCGCGGTGGCAGGCCGTAGCTCATCCCGGCCCGACATCGACTTCCTCTCCGGTCAGTTCTACGTGAACGGTGCCCGGGAGGCCTACCGGTGGGTTGCGGGACAACCCACGGTGTTACTTCTACGCCAACAGCGGGCTTTGGGGCGTTGCCACCTACGAGGAAGTTCTCGCTGTCGAGCGAGACGCGCAGACCCTCGTGAGTCGAGGTTTCACTCCTGGCCGCGTCCGAGCAACCGAGCTCCAGGTTGGAAGCATCTGCGATGAGCTGATCAATCGCGTCTGCGAGTGGGGACAGCGCAGCGGATGATCGCAGACCGCCGCGCCGAGCCGACTGATGACCTGTTCAGTGTTCTCGTCCATGGCGAGGTCGACGGCGAGCGACTCGACGACGACGAGGTGACTCGCGCGACTTCTGCGCCGGGGGCCCGATCTGGAACTCGCGACAGCCGAGCCTCTCTCGCGATCGATCACTGGCGTGGACCGGCTCCCGGTCGTCTTCTCGCCGTCCCGGCCCGTCCTCAGCCTGGCGTAGGGGGAAGCCATTCGGCTCGTGAGGTGCTCGAGTCGCCAGTGAGGACAGGAAGACCTCCCCTGTGTCACGCCTGGGAGCGTTCGATCTGATTGAGCACGGTCGCAAGCTCGTCGGGATGGGTGATCGCGGGGATGTGACCACAGTCGAGTCGGACCACGGCCGCCGGTTCGGGCAGGTGCTCCACCATCTCGTCCTGGATTGCCGTGGGTACGGGGCGATCGCGCTCGTTCACGACGTAGGTGATCGGCAGGCCCCCGACGAGCGACCACTCCACCGGTTGGAAGTAATGGTGGACTGTGTCGGGCACGCAGCGAACAGGATCGACGACGAACACGAGCTGGTCGTCGTCGAGAGGGTCGCCGCCGTAGGTGGTCCGAAACCGCTCGGGTTCGCCGGGTGGGCCCGGCAACGTGATCTCCTCACCCCCGCGCCTGGCTGCTGTTACTGCGGCCACGAGACCGTCGCGGTGCCGGGGCTGCATGCAGTCCAACCCGCAGCCGCCCTCCGGCGGTACGAGGGCGGCATTGAGGACGATGTGGTCGATCCGGAAGCGGAGGGCGGCTGCCAGACCTGGAACGACGAGACCGCCGGACGAGTGCGCCACAACCACCAGTCGGTCGCGTATGTCGGCCGATGCGACATCACTGAGCACCGACGCCACCTCGTCCTCGACCGTGATCGTGGCGAGGTTCGCGGGGTGGTCGCCTCGACCGGGCAGGTCGACTGCGATGGTCGGGTCGCTGAGGAGGGGGCGCAGACGGTCCCAGAACCGGTGGGTCGAGCCTCCCCCGTGGATGAGCACGTAGGTCATGGAACGTCCCGCTCGCGGCACATGAGCTCGAACCGTACCCATAGCGACGCCAGCGCTCTGCCGCTTTGGGCGCGAGCTGACAGGCTGCCATACCGCCACAGCGGAATGGAGCAACAGGGGGTTCAACAGAAGGCGAGGCCCTCGAATGTCCCAGATGTGCGCCATTCGTCGAGGTAGCTGAAGTAGGCCGTTGCGCCCTGCGGGTAACCGACGTTCAGCCGTGCCTGTGGTGTGGGAGCCCCTTCGTTGTTGTAGTAGCCGGGCGTACAGTCCGGCGAGCCGAGCATCATGCCGCCACCGGAGAGCAAGAGGTCGATCCACGCGTCCTCTGCTTCTTTGGTCACCTCGACCTGGTCGAGGCCGTTGTCGAGCGCGTGCTTGATCACCGTCGCGATCGTCTTGCCCGACTCGGTGAGGTTGTGTGGGATGTTGGAGATGAGGTTCCCACCCTGGGTCGGCTGCACGATGAACGCGTTGGGGAAGCCGTGCACGTGGATGCCGTGCTTGGTGCGCATGCCCCCGGCCCAGTACTCCGACAGTTTCACGCCGTCGCGACCTGTCAAGTCGTAGCCAGCGCGTCGCGTGTACTCGGTGCCGACTTCGAAGCCGGAGGCGTAGATGACGCAGTCGACCTCGTACTCCTTCCCGGCGGCGACGACTGCGGTCTCAGCGATCCGGTCGACGCCCCGGCCATCGGTGTCGACGAGGTGCGTGCCGGCGACGTTGAAGGCCTGCAAGTACTCGTCGTGGAAGCACGGCCGCTTGCACAACTGGCGATACCAGGCCTTCAGGTTCTGGGCCGTCGTGGGGTCCGCGACGATTGATTCGGTCCGAGCGCGGATCTCCTCCATCTTCTCGAAGTCGGAGTCCTCGAAGGCCTCCATCATCTTCTCCGGGGTGAGGTCCTCGCGAGGGAGGGTCATGGTCCTGGAGCGGATCCGTCGAGCGAGATCGGTCCAGCCGTCCATCACGAGATCTTCCTCGACCATGCCGCCGGTCTGGTTGGCCGTGAAGTTGTCGAGCCAGCGTTGCTGCCAGCCGGTGGTCGCGATCCGGGCGAACCACTCGGCATCGGTTGGCTGGTTGTTGCGGACGTCGACTGAGGACGGAGTGCGCTGGAAGACGTACAGCTCGCGGCACGCCCGCGCGAGATGCGGCACGCACTGGACCGAGGTTGCGCCGGTGCCGATGATCCCGACGCGCTTGTCTGCGAGCTTCTGCATCGGAGCACCCGCCCAATCCCCGCCGGTGTAGGCGTAGTCCCACCGACTCGTGTGGAACGAGTGTCCCGTGAACGACTCGATGCCCGGGATGCCGGGAAGCTTGGGCACGTGCAGAGGGCCGGTTCCCATGGCCACGAACTGGGCAGAGAACTCGTCGCCCCGGTTCGTGCGGATGATCCACTGCGAGCCGGACTCGTCCCATGAGAGGTCCTTGACCTCGGTGTGGAACATCGCGTGGTCGTACAGCCCGAAGCGCTCACCGATGCGCTGACAGTGTTCGAGGATCTCGGGTGCGTGCGCGTACTTCTCGGTCGGCATGTAGCCGGTCTCTTCGAGCAGCGGCATGTACACGAACGATGCCGTGTCGCACTGCGCCCCGGGGTAGCGGTTCCAGTACCACGTGCCGCCGAAGTCTCCTCCCTTCTCGATGATGCGGACATCGTCGATCCCGGCTTCCTTGAGCCGTGCGCCAGTGACGAGCCCGGCGAACCCACCGCCGATGAACGCGACAGTCACATGATCCGTCTTCGGTGCGCGCTCGGTCACCGCGGTGTACGGATCGTCGAGATAATGCGCGAGCCGGCCAGTCACCCGCAGGTATTGGTCGTTGCCGTCGGGGCGGAGACGCTTGTCGCGCTCCTCCACATACTTCCGGCGGAGGGCCTCCTTGTCGATCAGGTTGCGCGCCAGCGTGGCAGGACCCTCAGAGACAGGCATGCGTGTTCCAGTGCTTCGGGGAGATGAGGCCGGGATCTCGATCGTGCTCCCGAGATCCATGGGCCCATTTGATCCAGGTTCATCCGATCCGGGCCACCCGGGTTGCGGGCGGTTCCTTGGTAGCGGTGCGGTCCGACCAGCAGGTGAACGGCTTGTCGTCCTGCACGAGGCCGGGAACGAACTTGCCGCTCTTGACCCGAAGGAAGGCGTAGCAGAACC
>JBBSGQ010000335.1:0-3978 GCA_038253965.1 Acidimicrobiales bacterium
TCGATTCGGAACTGTCAACACGCCTGCGCTGCCGTCACGGATGTCGACAGGTGTCGACAGCACACCATCAGGATCCACCTCGTCGTCGACTGGGATGTGCAGCCCGAGCTCGCCGAGGTAGCTCCGCAGCGCCTCGATGCTGTCGAGCTTCTTCACCTGCGTGTACCTCATGCCCATGCCGCAAGACGATCAGCGATGTCAGCGAGGACTGCCTTGTCGGAGTCTGGCCGGCGCGGCACGCCAGGCGGCGTCACGTCGCTGGTGGCCCAACCCCGCAGCTCCAAGAACATCGCGGCGTCGTGTCGATAGGCGGGCACCGGTGGCCGGAACGCGAAGTGCCCGAGGTACTGCAGGAGATCGTTCAGCTCGTAGAAGGCGGCATCGCCGGTCTCCCACAGCCGGTCCCGCTTCCCGAATGCCTCGGGAGCGAAGGTCGACAGGCCGAGCAGGTAGTCCGAGCCGTACATCACCATGTCGATGGCGAGGTCGTTGCCGGTGAAGACCCGGAAGTCAGGCCGCACCTCGTCGCGCACGGCCAAGCGGTCCCACTCAGCCCGGCGGCTCAGGCTCGAGTGCTTGGCACCGATGCACTGGGGGATCTGCACCATCTCGCGGTACGCGCCAAGGGAGTAGACGCGTCCGTAGGGCACGAACATGGTGCCCAGCTCGAAGCCGATGAAGCGGTCGACTGAGGCGCCGATGGCCGACAACGCTGCGACCCAGCCGCTCTCGTCGAGCGCGTTCAGCCCGTGCGACGGGAAGATGACCGGCGTCGCACCCCGTTCGGCGATCGCCGAGGCGGCTGCGACGTGGGCCGCGAGGTCGAAAGGATCAGCGGATCGATCTGCGACATACGCGCCGGCCAGGAAATCGCTGCCAGCCACCTGCGCCGCAAGGTCGAGTACGCGGGTCTTGTCGTCCTCGGCTAGAAGCTGCACGTAACCGGTGTCCATGTTCACCGCGGGGATGAGGCCAGCTTCGGTTGTCCGCCTCAGATGCGCCTCCGCCTTCGCCCAATCGACACGGCCATCGGCCGTGTATGGCAGGAGCACAGCCGAGATGCCGGTGATCTTTCTCTCCGGCTTCACCGCGAACGGCCGGTCGCGCCTGTGGTTCTCGCCGGCGATGTGCTGCAACGGCACGTCGTCAGTCGGCGCGACGTCCCCCCGCTGTGTCAGCGCCGACCGTTCGGTTGAGGAAGGGCACGTATGGCCGGCACGGCTCGCCGCGAAGGCCCGGGCAGGGAGGTAGTCCTCCGGCCGGCTTGACAACTCTTACGACGGGCAGGACGACTCGCGAGCGCATGTCACGGGAGTAGGCCACCGACACCGAGGCAGTGCCCGTCGGGATGGTGTCGCCGAAGGTCCAAACCGGTTGGTCTCCGCCGATCGCCGAGATGATGATCCGGATGCGAGAGCCAGCGCGGTACATGTGTCCCTCGTAGTACAAGGGCACATTGACCTTGGCCCACCGGTCCTTGGGAAGCGGAGCAGCATCGGACTTCCGGAAGCTCGGCACCGGTTCGAGCGGGGTGCTCTTCTCGTGATCGAGCTTTCGGCTGCTTGCTCGCAGCCATCCGTTCTGGACGAAGGTCTCCTTGCCATCGGCGCGGACCTCGGACACCGTGACCTGCAGGTCGACGCTGGGCGCCGAGGACCGAATCCACGCCCGTACCGCCCCTGCGCCGATGATCGCGGTGTTGGCGGTGAGTGGCGACGTCAAATAGGACACAGCTTTTCCGGGAGGGCTCTGGGTCCACTGGTATGTGGGCGTCGCCGTCCAGAGCCCGCCCGCACCGGATCCGGTGCCGCCGGTGAAGCTGGTGGGCGGTCGGGCAGACGGGTCCCACGAGAAGACGTCGGCGCCGCCGTTGGCAGGGCTCGTATCAGCGAGAACGCCGCCGGCGGCGAGGTACCACGAACGACCCTGGGTCTCAGGTGGCGGGAAGCGAGCGAAGGACTGTTCGAAGGCGCTGACCGGTGCTCCCGGCATGGCACCGCCCGCACCGTTGTCGAACAGGATCCGCACCGAGCGAAGATGCTCGAACGCAGCGAGGGCCGCCGCGTAGGTGGGCTGATCCTGGATCGGGTCGGCGGGCAGGTTCACGCCCGAAACCCCCATGGCCACGCTGAAGATCGCTGGCGCGATCGACTTGAGAGCGGGCGAGAGGTGTGGCGCGCGCCGGGCGACGTAGAGCTCCAGGAAGTCGTACCACCGCGTGAAGGTCGCAGGGTCCAGCGAGTCGATGTGGGTGCCGTTGGTGAAGGTGAACCACTTCCGGCTGGTGCCCGTGAAGTGCTGCACCAGGGCTGGGCAGTGACCGCCGGTCTGCTCGTCGGTCCATTGGCAGGCCAGGAAGACCGGCGACTTGATCTTGTGAACGAACGTGATCGGCGCTACCGGGTCGGCGACCGAAGGCACGTAGTAGCGGTTGTCGTGGATCTTCTTGATGAGGTCGACCGCCTCTTCGTGCAGCACCTGGTTCTTCCTGCAGATCTGGTCACCGTGCTCGATGCGGTCGAGGGCCCACGCCTGCCCGCCGGTCTCCGAGGCCGGTAGTGCATCGTGCACGCGATCCTTGGCCCACGAGACGGCGAACCCCGTGTTGAGGACCCCGCCCGGGTACAACGTGGTGGCTGTGTTGTCGATCACCGACAAGGGCGTGATCCCGGACAGGCTCGGCGGCGCAGTGGCGGCGACGAAAAGTTGGCTTATGCCGCCGTAGGAGATGCCGAGCATCCCCACCTTGTGGTGCATGACCCAGGGCTGACGCGCGGTCGTCTCTATGACGTCGTACCCGTCGAGGGCTTGCAGTCGCTCGAAGTAGTCGAACGCGCCGCCCGAGCAACCCGTGCCGCGCATGTTCACGTCAACCACTGCGTAGCCGAGCAGGCCAGCGATCAGCTGGATCGAGCTCTCGCCACCCGCTGGGTTGGCGTAGCCGTATCCCGAGTACTCGACCAGCGTCGGGTACGGCCCGTCGGCAGCCGGGCCGGGTAGATGCACGTCGATCGCCAGTCGGATGCCGTCCCGCGTGGTGAGGTAGCCGTACCCACCGGCCGGCAGCTTCTGGTCGTAGATCGTCGTGCTCCGTGGCGCCGAGCGTGCCGACAGCACTGTCACCGGGGGAGACTGAGCTTGGCCGTGGCCGAGCTTCTGGCGAACGCGGTAGCCGGCTCCGGACTTCACGTTGCGGAACAGGGCACCGCCGAGCGAACCGGCCTTCTGAGAACCGACTCGATCGCCTCGCCCGTTGACAAGGACGAGTCGCGCTCCCGGTGTTGCACCGGTGACGTATACCTGTTCGACGCTTCCCCGCGCCGTGAACGTCGCCGCACCGGAGCTGCTCGGCGCTACGGCGGCCGCGTGAGCGACCGGATATCCGGTCGCCAACATGAGGAGCGCCATCGCCGATATGGCTACGGTCGACCTGAGGAGACGGCGCATGGCTGCGAACAAGTGCATCAACGGACTCTGCCACGTTTGCGACGGTTGCGTCGAGAACGTGGCATTTGCGAGCCGTCGCAGGAAGAACTCGAGACCCGGCGGCTACCAGCGCCCTGGAACGGTGCACCAGACGGCGCCACAGTCGACGCCGGCGGTGCCGTCTGGAGTTGTGTGCTCGGCGCTCGGCAAGCTCGACCGGCTAGTCGACGTTCCCTTCCCCAACCCGAGCGACGTCACGTTTGGCGGAGGAGCGCTCGACCGCCCCTTCGTCACCTCGTTCGCGTTCGATCTGGGCGAGGAGATCACCCCACCAACCGAAGCGGGATGGTTGCTCGCGCCGACGGCACCGACTCGGCCGGCAGACCCGAACCTCGCTTCGCACTCTCCTGAGCGAACGCTCAGTCCTGCTTACGGGCGATGGCCTGGCCGAGCTCGAGCTTGGTCATCGAGGACCGGCCCGAGACCCCGAGGGCTTTGGCCCGCTCGTAGAGCTCCTTCTTGGAGTGACCCTCGACGTCGACGCCGCCCGCA
>JBBSGQ010000336.1:0-3952 GCA_038253965.1 Acidimicrobiales bacterium
CGACGTCGACGCCGCCCGCAGTCATGCGACCCGTTCTCCGCCCGCTCTTGGCCTGAGGGTCCGACGGTCCCTTGTAGGCTTTCGGCTCCCAGTGGTCGCCCACCTTCTCGAACGAATGCTTCAGCGATGCGAAAGCGGTGCGGTGCGCACGCTCTTCGCTGTCGTACTGCTCATGCGCTGCGTCCAACGTCTCGGCGTAGGTGCGCTGCGCCTTCTTGGACGACCGCTTCAACGTCCCGGGCAGATCTTCATCGTTGGTTGGCATCGGACCACCTCCGAGCGGATCATTTCCCCTGTACCGGCACGCCTATGCCTCGGATCGCTGCGCTCGAGCCGTTAGCCGTTCGCCAACCCCTGTTCTCGCGAATGATCTCTGCGCGTCCGAGCGGAGCTACTTCTGGTTCTCGCCGCCGAAGATCTCGCTCACGGACTCGTCCTCGAACACCGCGCTGATGGCATCGGCGATGATGCCCGCTACGGAAAGCACCTCGACCTTGTCGATCTGCTTCTCAGACGGCAACGGCAGCGTGTCGGTCAACACGAGCCGCTCGATCACCGAGTTCTTGAGTCGCTCGGTCGCCGGGTCCGAGAGAACCCCATGAGTGGCTAGGACCCACACCTCCGTGGCTCCCTCTTTCTTGAGCAGGTCGGCGGCGGCGACGATCGTCGCTGCAGTGTCGATCATGTCGTCGAACAGAACGCACCGCTTCCCGTCGACGTTGCCGATGACGTTTGCCGCGACGACCGTGTTCGCACTGCCCTTCGGCCGGAACTTGTTGACGAACGCAAGGTCCGCGCCAACTTGAGCGGCGAACCGCTTCGCTGCTTTCACGCCTCCGGCGTCGGGCGCAACTATCACGAACTCACTGACATCGCCTTGGGCCTTGACGTAGTCGACCAGCACCGGCATGGCGGTGAGGTGGTCGACCGGCACGTCGAAGAACCCCTGGATCTGGCCGGTGTGCAGATCCACCGACACGACACGGTCTGCGCCCGCGACTGTCAACATGTCGGCCACCAACTTGGCGGTGATCGGCTCGCGACCCTCGGCCTTGCGGTCTTGGCGGGCATAGCCGTAGAACGGGCATACCGCCGTGATGCGCTTCGCTGACGCACGTTTGGCGGCGTCGATCATGATCAACTGCTCCATGATGGCGTCGTTCACATGCGGACTGCCGTGGGTCTGGATGATGAACACATCGGCGCCGCGGATCGAGTCGCCGTACCGGCAGTGGAGCTCGCCATTGGAGAACTGCCGCAGGTTCGGTTCGCCGAGCTCGACGCCGAGGTGGGAGGCGATGTCGGCGGCCAACAGCGGGTGGCACCGGCCGGTGTACACCAGAAGCCTCTTCTTGGTGACGAGCTCCGTGCTGTGGCTCAATCCTTCACCCATCTCGTCGATCAAGCGCCGTCTTCGGGGCCAAGCGCAGTGTAGAACGGACCGGTCACCGCACCCGGAGGCACTGAGGCGCCCGGTTGCAACACGGCATATGGACCCACCCGAGCGCTCGCTCCGATCTCGGCATCGCGACCGGTTGACTGCTCCACGATGGCGTCCGCCCCCACGAGGCAATCCACCAGACGCGTGTCCGGACCGATCTCGGCCCGGCCCTCGACCACGGTGCTGCCCTGGAGGATCGTGCCCGGGAACAGCGTGACGTCGGGAGCGAGGCTCACGGTGGCATCGACGTAGGTGTGGCTCGGGTCCACCATCGTCACGCCACGGCGGAGCCAATCGACGTTCGTGCGGCGACGGAGCTCAGCCTCGGCGGCGGCAAGTTGGCCGCGATCGTTCACACCCTGGGTCTCGGCGGGATCATCGGCAGTGAACGCAGTGACCCCGTATCCGGCGTCGTGCAGCACCTCGACCACGTCGGTCAGGTAGTACTCGCCCTGCGCGTTCTCGGGACTGAGCCGGCGCAGCGCAGGGGCGAGGACGTTGCGACGGAAGCAGTAGATCGACGTGTTGATCTCATCGATCTGGAGCTCCTCGTCGGTTGCGTCGGCGTGCTCGACGATGCGAGAGACTCGACCATCGCGGCCACGCACGACCCGGCCGTAACCCGCCGGATCGGGGACCCGCGCCGCGAGAACCGTGCAGGCGGCGCCCGAGCTGCGATGGGCATCGACGAGCTGCGCCACAGTGGTGGGCCGCAGCAGGGGGGTATCGCCGGGGAGAACGATCACAAGGCCCTCGTCGTCGTCGCCCATGTCGTCGGCGAAGCCGGTCAAACCGACACTCGCCGCGTCCCCCGTGCCTCGCTGGACGCTCTGCTCGACGAACTCGAGCACGAGATCGGGCTCCTCGGATTGCAGCTTCTTGGTGACGCGCTCGGCGCCGTGGCCCACGACCACCACCACTCTGTCGACCGGGCAGTCGGCCAGCGAGTCGAGCACATAGCGCAACATGGCCTTGCCGCACAGCAGGTGGAGCGGCTTCGGACGCGACGACCGCATGCGTACGCCCTCACCGGCGGCGAGCACGATCGCCGACAGCCCTCGATCGGTCATGGGTACCGGTCTAGTACGTCACAGGTCATCGACGAGATGCATTGCCGACGGCGCCGGTGGCGCGACGCCTCGGCAGTTGCCGGCTTCGCCAAGGCGGGGTGACTGGTTCGAACACGCGGGAGGCACGCCGGCCATTGCCGGTCGCCGCCGACATGACTACGGTGCGAAGCGAGGAACAAATCGACCTTCCAGTACACAAGGGGGACATGCTGTGCAGAAGTTTCGTAACGTTGTCGTGGCCGGGGTGTTGGGCCTGCTAGCGGTGGGCGTCGCAGCAGGTCCGGCAGGGGCAGCTCCGACCGGTGCCAAGAACGCCTTCTTCCTGACGGCGATCTGTGATGGCAGACCCGTCAACGTCGTGGTGAACAGCGCCAACGGCCGGGGTTCCGGCACGATGAACAACCCGAAGGGCCAGGCCAACTTCGCACCGGCCCACGTCGTCGGCTCCACTCAGGTGTTTCTTCCCACCTCGTTCAACATCACATTTTCCTTCACCACCCCCGACGGTCAGACGTTCACGCAGGTCCAGAACATAAGCAAGCAGAACGTCTCCAAGGGAACCACCACCTGCTCCATCGACATCACCGAGACATCCCCGGACGGCACCTTCTCGCTCAAGGGAACCGTGACAGGGCGCTTCGTCTGAGACCAGGTCCGACGGCAACAGGGCAAACCTCGTGGTCTGTCCTGTTGCCGCAGAACCTCTTCGATGGGCTCTCCGGCGTTCGATCGGAGCTGACCATGACTCGTTCGAATTCGACGCCGACCGGGGTGTGGAACGGCGGGGTGTCGCCCCACCAGCCCTTCCACTCGTGATCCTCCCATGGGCCGCGCTGGGGACCGAACTTGTTGCGACCCATGATCTCGCCGCGCTCACGTTTAGATCGGCAGATCTGGCGCGGCTTCGCCTACGGCTGGGTCGGGCAGCCCGCGGGGGGAGGATCGCGCGCCGTCGCGTGGGCGGGTGCCGCTCGCGTCCTGTTTCGTCCCCACGATGCACCGCGCCACCCCCGGAACCCGGACCTTGCCGTTGTTCTCGAACGCGCTCACCTTCGCGATGGCGTTTGCCCGAATCCGCTCCCGCGCCGGTCCGTCGACCTGCTGAAGCGCCGCAACTGCGAGCGACACGTGCTCGCTGATCATCTCCCAATACTGCGCGGGCGATCGCGTCACGAGTTCGACGTCGACGTCCCACTCGGCAACCTCGCGCAGCCCCGCGTCCTCGTACAGGGCACTGACACATCCCGGCGCAGCGCACCGGAACATGTTCGGCCCGTCCGGATCGGGTGACGCCACCACCGCCTCGGCCGCGATCGCCTGCATGGCGATCGTCGTCCACGGGTTTTCCTCAGGCTTGACCCATACCGACGAGCAGAGACGTCCGCCGGGCTTGAGCACGCGCGCGAACTCGGCGGTCGACTTGGCGACGTCGGGAAAGAAC
>JBBSGQ010000337.1:0-3903 GCA_038253965.1 Acidimicrobiales bacterium
ATTGCCCGTGGTCGCAGTGGTCCAGGGCGCGGCTATCGGGGGAGGCCTCGGCCTGGCGCTCGCCGCCGACTTCCGGGTCGCCGCCCCGGAGGCGCGCCTAGCCGCCAACTTCGCCAAACTCGGCTTTCACCACGGTTTCGCCTTGAGCGTCACGTTGCCTGCCGCGGTCGGCTCTCAACGGGCACTCGACCTTCTCTACACCGGTCGCCGCGTCGGTGGAGAAGAAGCGCTCCGAATCGGGCTGTGCGATCGGCTCGCTCCGATCGAGGATCTTCGTGCGGTGGCGAGGGACTACGCGCGCGAGATCGCATCGTCAGCTCCCCTGGCTGTTCGATCGATCCGCCTCACCATGCGCGGGCACCTCGTCCGCGAGGTGCGAGCTGGGATGCTCCGGGAGCGGGAGGAGCAGGAGCGGCTGGTGCAGACCCTCGACTGGCGTGAAGGGGTCTCGGCGGTGAACGAGCGGCGGCCGGCCAGGTTCACGGGTCGGTGACCACACGGGCGGAGCTCGGGACCGATCCCCCCACGATGGAGTCGCTGCGGACCGAGGTTGCCGTCTGGGCTGAGGCGCACTGGGATCCGAGCTCCTCGCTGCTCGAATGGCGCAAGCTCCTCGCCGAGTCGGGCTGGGCGGCTCCGTCGTGGCCGACGCGATGGCACGGACGAGCTCTGCCCGCATGGGCCGACGAGGTGGTTGCCAGCGAGCTCCTCCGGCGTGGTGCGGTCGGCGTGCCGGTGGGCAGCGGCATGCTGCTCGCTGCCCCGACCATCTTGACCCACGGACCAGATGCAGTTCGGGAGCGGTTCCTCCTACCGACGTTGACCGGCGAGGAGACATGGTGCCAGCTCTTCAGCGAACCGGGAGCAGGGTCCGATCTTGCCGGGTTGTCGACCACCGCGGTGCTCGACGGCGACGAATGGGTGGTCAACGGTCAGAAGGTGTGGAACACCAGCGCCCATCACGCGGACCTCGGCATCCTCGTCGCCCGCACTGATTGGAGCGTCCCGAAGCATCGTGGCTTGACCTACTTCGTGATGCCGATGGATCAGCCGGGCGTCCTCGTGCGCCCCTTGCAGCAGATGAACTTCCACTCCTCGTTCAACGAGGTGTTCTTCACGGATGCGAAGATCCCGAGGGGATGGGTGGTCGGCGAGGTCGGTGACGGCTGGTCGGTAGCGCTTACGACGCTGGCTCACGAACGCCGCTTCGGAGGCATGAACCGGCCGCGCTACGACCCTCGCCCGAGTCGCGCGCTCGACGAGGCCCGGGTCGAAGTGGACCGACATTTCCTCACCTACTCGTGGTACCCGCAGCGTGCCGGGCGCGTAGATCTGGTCGTCGACCGCGCGCATGAGGCGCGCCGGAGCGAGGACCCGATCGTGCGTCAGGAGATCGCCCGGTTGTTGTCGATGCAGCGCGTCGCGACATGGACCGGCGAGCGTGCGAGGGCGGGCCGAGCGCTGGGCCGTCCGCCGGGTGCGGAGGGTTCGGTCGGCAAGTTGGCGATGAGCAACATCGCCCGGGCCGCGGCACGGGTCCATACGATGATCGCCGGCGCCGGCGGCCTGCTGATCGGTGATGACGCGCTGCTCGGCGGCACGATCGCCGAGATACTCATGTCTGTGCCCGCGCAATCGATCGCCGGCGGAACCGACGAGATCCAGAAGAACATCCTGGGTGAGAAGGTTCTCGGGTTGCCGCGGGAACCCGCTCCCGATCGGAACCTGCCGTTCAACCAGACGAGGCGAAACGGCTGAGCTGGCTCAGCCGAAGAGACGAGACCTGATCACGCGCGGCACCGCAGCCAGGCCGGAGATCGGATTGAAGCTGTCGCTTGCTTCAGTGAGACGCCGAGCGTCGTCGTCGCTCAGTTCGAGATCGGCCGCCGCCACGTTGTGTTCCAGCTGCTCCACATTGCTGGCTCCGGGGATCGCCACGACGTTCGGCTGGCGCACCAGCCAGGCCAACGCGACCTGAGCCGGCGTGGCGTCGTGGGTCGCGGCGACCTGACGCAGCGTGTCGATCAACGGGGTGGCCTTCGCCAGGTTCTCGGGAAGGAACAACGGGTTGCTGAGCCGGGTCGGGCTCGACGGCCGGTTCTTCGCGTCGTACCGGCCGCCGAGCAGGCCTTGGGCCAGCGGGCTGTACGCGATGAGCAGTCGATCCGAAGCCTGGGCGTGGGGCAGGACGCTCTTCACCGCCTTGCGCTGCACGAGGTTGAACCGCACCTGGTTCGACAGCACCGGTCGTCCGAGCGCTTTCTCGGCCGATCTCCATTGGGCTGCGGAGTAGTTGCTGACCCCGACGTTGCGCACCATTCCTTCGTCCTGCAGGCGCCGCATCCCCTTCATCGTTTGACCCGCCGGAACAGCCGGGTTCGGGAAGTGCACCTGGTAGAGGTCGAGCGCCTCGACACCGATCCGCATGGCCGACAGCCGGCCGTGTTCGTACGTGTGGTTTGCGTCGGGCCACACAGGCGTGAGCTTCGTGGCGAGAAAGACCTCGTCGCGCCGCTCGGCGATGGCGCGGCCCACGATGCTCTCGGATGCACCTCGTGCATAGATCTCGGCTGTGTCGATCAAGTTGACGCCGAGATCGAGAGCCCGGTGCACGATGTCGACTGCCGTGCGATCTCCGTAGTCCTTGCCGTAACCCCAGTCGCTCGATCCGAACTGCCAGCAGCCCACCCCGATCGAAGACAAGCGGACCCCGTTGACCTCGACGAAGCGCATCGGACCACCCTATGGGCGACCGGAGCGCCCGGCCAGCTAGTGCTGCCTCCGGCATCCTTTTCACGCTCGACGCGGATGCTCGAACTGGTACACCAGCGCTGATGTTCGACCTCAACGAGACCGATCGCCTCCTGTCCACCACCCGCTCGGTGCGGCGCCGGCTCGACCTCAGCCGACCGGTGCCACGCGACGTGCTCCTCGACTGCATCCGCTTGGCGGTGCAGGCGCCGACCGGTGGCAACGCCCAGTCGTGGCGTTGGCTGCTGATCGACGACCCTGTTGTCAAAGCAGCGGTAGCCGACATCTACCGGCGCATGGGTGAGCGCTACCTCGGTTCGTATCGGACCGGTGAGATGAGCGACCAGACGAACCGGGTGCTCGACTCGACGGAGCACCTGGTCGACGTGCTCCACGGCGTTCCGGCAATGGTCGTCCCGTGCATCACGGGTCGCCTGGCTGATACGTCACCCGTGGTGGCGGCATCGTTCTACGGCTCGATCTTCCCGGCGGTATGGAGCTTCCAGTTGGCGCTGCGAAGCCGCGGGTTGGGCAGCTGCCTGACCACCCTGCACCTCGCTCATGAGGCCGAGGCCCGTGAGCTGCTCGGCATCCCCGACGACATCACCCAGGTGGCGCTCCTGCCGGTTGCCTACACGACCGGTGGAGAGTTCTCACCAGCGGACAGAGGCCCGGTCGACCAGATCACCTACTGGAACCGCTGGCCGGATCGATGAGGTCCGCCCGGTACTCCGAATGCTCGGTGAGCCATTCCGAGGCGCGGCGCATGCTCTGTTCGTTCTTCCTGTTGATGAACCCATAGATCGGCCCCTCGAACCAGCGGAACGGCACGCTGGTGAGGTTGTACCGCTCGTCGAACTCGAAGCGGGTGCGGTTGGGGCCGAGCGGTTCGAGGTGGATGTGGCCGATCTGGTCGTTGCCCGGCTTGGAGGAGATCATCGTGTACGTGTAACTGCGACCTGGTTCAACGTCGCTGACGAGCTCCAGCGCCGAGCCTTGGCGCCCGAGCGGCATCTGGTAGATGACGCGCCGGAGCCGGCCATTGTGGTCTTCATCGCCCGACCAGAGCACATCCACCCGCAGCACCATCGGCGCGTATTCGCTCCACCGGTCGTAGTCCTGGAACAGGGCCCAGATGCGCGGCGCAGCATG
>JBBSGQ010000338.1:0-3839 GCA_038253965.1 Acidimicrobiales bacterium
CACCGATCAGCACATCCCGGGTCGCACCGAGGGGGTCGAACGCCGGGATCGCAGACCGTTCCTCGGCCCGTGCCGTCGCGGCGCGCAGGTGGGCGGCCAGTCGGCCGATCTCGCCTGGTTGCGCGGTCCGACCGAGGCCGTCGATCCAGTGCCACAACGTGACCACGAAACCGTCGACATCGACAGGACTCCGCCCGGCGTCGGCCACGCGGACGGCGGGGACACCCACCCTCTCCAGTGCGCTGGCCACGCTGACCTCGCGCTCTGCCCGCCCCCCGTCGTCGCGACACCTGACTCGGGCGAGCACACCGCCGAACCGGATGAGGGTCGACGCCGCCCGGCGCAGTATGACGCCGCCATCGGCTGAGCGACCAGTGGCACGAGCGGCCGCTTCGACCACGTCGCCGATGTCCTCCATCCCCATCACACGTCGGGCGGTCATCGGTGGACCCGTAGCCCCCGTAGGTAGAACCAGTAAGTCCTCCAGCGGACATCGCCGGGTTTGAGCATGCCGAACAAGTCCTTGTACATGGTCCACGTCGCTCTCAGGCCCGGAACCCTCCCGAGCTTGTCTCGCTTGGTCCGGTGGTAGACGCCCGGCATCGTGCGGACCTCGGTCGACAAGCGGCCCTCGGCGATGACCTCGTTGATCCTTACCTCGATCGTGTACCCCTGCAGCTTGTGCGATGGGATCGACTCGAACACCCAGCGGGGCACTATTCGCTCGCCGGTCAGAGGAGGCCAACGCAGCACGAGCGGGTTCCAGAACCATCCATAGTCGAACGCGCCGAGCGACATCGTGCAACGACCGGCCAAGAAAGGCTCGCAGATCTCATCGAGGTGGGCGCTGGTGAGACCCGTGCAGTCGGCGTCGATGAAGAAGATGGCATCCGCGTCAGAGGAGCGGACACCGGCTGCGAGGGCATGGGCCTTGGACCCGGCCGGTGAGTCGAGCCGGACCACCTTCGCGCCTGCTGCCCGGGCTTCGTCTCCGGTCCGATCACTCGAACCGTCATCGACGACGATCACCTCGCGTGCGCAGGCACAGCCCAACGCAGCCACCACGTTGACCGCAACCGTGCTCTCCTCGTTGCGCGCCGGTATGACGATGTCGATCACCGGTCGACATCGTCCCGCCGGAGGCGCCATGGGTCGACTCGGCCCTACGGCGTGTTGGCGACCGTACGGTCCCCATGAGACCGGACGCGGTCGAACACGATCTCGGCGAGAAGAGCGACGACCGCCGCGATCTCCACTGTGATCGTCCGCTTGGGGCCGGTACCCCAGTCGTCCTTCTCGATCCAGTCGAACACCGCCCGGGAACGGGTGGTGACGAGCATGGCGATCGAGGCCAGTTCGAGGCCCAGCGCCGAGAGCAGGACGAACGGACGGAGTCGGGCGAACAGCGAGAACCCGATCGCGATCAACCCCAGCGCCAGCAGCAGAGACGACGCTGCGTTGATCGGGAACCCGGTGCGCACCACCCAGCGGCCGGGCACCGCAGATGGCAGATCCCTGTACTGCTGTTGCCAGAGCCGGTAGTGGATGAACCCACCGGCCAGCACAAGCGCTGCGGCGGAAACCCGGAGAATCGTACGGAGGAGCGCTCGGGTGTTGGTCATGACAGGTGTTCGGGGCGGAGCCGAGGCGGGGTTGAGTCGCCAAGCGGCAGTCTACGGTTGCCCGCATGCCCGATGGAGCGTTTTCGCCGGTGCTCGACGCGACCCGCGACATCGCACAGCGGCTCGGCGAACGAAGCGCCGAGATCGAACGAAGCCGGACGCTACCCACCGACCTCGTTGCCGATCTCGCTGCTGCAGGCCTGTTCCGCACGTTCGTGCCCGCGTCGCTCGGCGGATCGGAGGCCTCCGTCGCCGACGGCTTGGCGGTGATCCAGGAACTGGCAGTTGCCGACGGCTCGACCGCCTGGTGCGCGATGATTGCGATGACCACAGGACTGCTCGCCGGGTTCCTGCCTCTCGATCATGCCAAAACCGTCTACGGCCCAGCCGACTCGATAACCGGTGGCTTCGCCGCTCCGGTCGGACGTGCGACGGCACTGCCGGGTGGTGGCCTTCGGGTCACCGGCCGTTGGGCGTGGGGCTCCGGTACCCGCCATTGCACGTGGGTCGGTGGTGGTTGCCGCCTGGTCGACGACGCAGGCGCGCCCTCGAGTCGCGCCGACGGTCTCGCCGCACCGTTCGTGCTGTTCGATCCGAGCGACGTCGAGTTGCTCGACACCTGGTATGTGAGCGGGTTGAAGGGAACCGGCAGCACCGATTACCAGGTGGCCGATGCGATAGTGCCCGAGGGTCGATGGGTCCAACCGAACATCGACGCACCTCGAGAGGACGGACCGCTCTACCGGGTCTCGTTCTTCGGGATGCTCGCCCTCGGCGTGGCATCGGTAGCCCTCGGTCTGGCGCGACGAGCCATCGAGGAAGTGGTTCTGCTCGCCGCCGACAAGCGTCCGCAGGGCAGCAGCCGTCCGCTGGCCGAACGAGCGCCGATCCAGGCCGATGTCGCGTTGGCCGACGCCGAGGTGCGGGCTGCCGATGCGCTCATCGCCGAGACCGTCGGCGACGCGTGGACCACGGTGTCGGCCGGCAACCCCGTCACCGACGAGCAGAAACGGATGCTGCGCCTCGCGGCCACCCATGCCACGTTCGCCGCGGCGCAAGCCGTCGACCGGTGCTACAGCGCCGGCGGCGGCGCTGCGATCTACGAGTCGAGCCCGCTGCAACGGGTGTTCCGCGACGTTCACGTCGCCACGCAACATGCGATGGTCGCACCGCGGACCCTCGAGCTCGCCGGTCGTCTGCGCCTCGGCCTGCCCACCGACACGAGGCAGCTCTGATGGACTTCGCCCTCCCGGCCGACGACGACGACAGGCGCTGGGCGATCCGGACGTGGCTGGCCGATCACCCGGAACCGAACGCCGGTGAGCTCGCCGCGGCCGGGCTCGTCGCACCGAGTTGGGCTGAACCCTGGGGGCTGGGGGCTGACCCTGAGCACGCGTTGATCGTGGACGACGAGCTTCGGCGTACGGGCGTCGATCTACCCGACAACCCGATCGGCATCGGCTGGGCCGGGCCGACGATCTTGGCGGGCGGCACAGCTGAGCAGCAGCGACGTTGGCTGCCCGGCATCCTCGACGGGTCGGAGTTCTGGTGCCAGCTGTTCAGCGAGCCCGATGCCGGATCCGACCTCGCGTCACTGCGCACCATGGCCGAGCGCATCGGTGACGAGTACATCGTCAACGGCCAGAAGATCTGGTCCACCTGGGCCGATCGCGCCGACTGGGGCATCCTCCTCGCCCGCACCGATCCCCATGGCCCGAAGCACCGCGGGATCAGCTACTTCGTGGTCGACATGCACAGCGCCGGCATCGAGGTGCGGCCCATCATCGAGATGACCGGTGGCAACCACTTCAACGAGACTTTTCTCACCGAGGTCAGCGTCCCGGCAGGCAACCGCATCGGCGCAGAAGGAGACGGCTGGCGGCTGGCGCAGGTGACCCTCGGCAATGAGCGCGTGTCTCTGTCCGAAGGCGGCGTGCTGTGGGGCATGGGTCCGGTATCCGCCGAGCTGTTCGACCTGGTCCGCGACGAGGGCGGCTGCCCTGCGCCCGGACTCCGCCAGCGTGCGGCGGGCGTCTGGACCCAATCGATGATCCTGCGACTGCTCGGTCAGCGAATCCTCACGTCGATGCTCCAGGGTCGCGAGCCCGGACCGGAGGTCTCCATCCGCAAGACGCTGGCCGACCGCCACGGCCAGCGGGTCATGGCCTTGCGCAAGGACTCGACGGGCCCACACGGGATGCTCGGCCAGCAGGGCCC
>JBBSGQ010000339.1:0-3802 GCA_038253965.1 Acidimicrobiales bacterium
GCGCAGAGCTGACGCGACACGTACACGAGCCGCTCGATTTCGGCCGGGGAGATGTTGCCCATAATCCCGCTGAGGAGCAGGAGGTTCGCGGGTGTGAGACCGGCATACGCGTCGGTGGTCCCCGCGTCGGACTCGACGACCGTCAGTGCCAGGCCCAGGTGCGCGATGCGCCGCCGGGCGATGGTGACATTCGTGGGGTCGATCTCGACGAGGGCGCCGGTCACTCGGGCACGGTCCCGCGGTCCGCGCTGCTCGAGCACGCCGAGGATGTCGTGCCCTTGGCCGGCGCACGAGCTGAGTACGCGAACCGGCCCGGGCGTCCGATCCAGCCAGTCGACGATGGCTCCCTGGACATGTCGCAACCGCACCGACAGGCTCGACTCAGGATCGTGGTATGCCGCGTGCCAACTCACATAGTCGCGCAAGCCAGGGTGCTCAGGACTTGCACCAGGCCGAGTATCTTCCACGCTCCTCAGTGTCCATCACAGCGTTGTCGACACCCTCAGTGGGATGATCCGACCACGACCGACGCTCGTTCCGGTCACCGATCCGCCTGCGGCGACACGCGGTCGTCTTCAACTCGTGCAGATGGATGGCGGGTCTCTGCTCTGCTCAGCCTCAGTCCTCGCCTCGACGTGCCACGAAGACCAGCTCACGACCTGGCCGGTCGGGGGCTTCGCGCACCTCGTCGACCTCGTACCCGGTGGCGACGAGTGAGGCAGTGACCTCATCCTCGCTACGGAACCGCAAAGTCGAGGTCGAGGTCAGGATCTGGGCATTGAAGACCCGAACCGCCTCGAACGTCACCAGCGGCAGGTTCACCTTGGCCTGATGCACCCAGTGCCGGATTGACCCGTGCCCTGACACCTCGGTGAGGGTCTCGGACTGCTCCCGCGTCCACTCCTCCCAGCCTCGACGGGCAGGACGCCGAGTCTCGAACACGAGATGGCCGCCTGACCGCAGGCAGCGTCTTGCGACGGCCAAGGTCGTCACCCAGTCCTGCTCGTCGACGATCGCCTGTGCGACGTTGCCGGTCATGACAGCCAGGTCGACCCGGCCCTCCAGATCCTCCGGAAGGGCGGTGGCGTCGCCGTGCACCCAACGCACCCTGTCCCCCCCCGGTTTGCCGCGCGCGACGTCGAGCGAAGCAGCCGCCGGGTCCAGCCCCACCACAGCAACGCCGCGCTCGGCGAGCATCAACGCGAACGTCCCGGTGCCGCACCCCAGGTCCAGCACAAGTCCGGCGCCCAACTCGGTCACGATCAGGGCGTAGGCATCCAAGTCTCTCCGGTCGGGGTCCAGCGCGTCATAGACCGCGGCCAGGCGCGGATGCTCGAACAGGGCATCTGCCACACGGCCACGCTATGCGGAAGCCAACAGCCTGTGCATCACAGTTCTCCACAGCGTCCGGTGCCGGATCCATAATGGGTACAGCTTGGTGCTCGAGTTCGTCAGGTCGGTTGGACAGGTCTGCTCATGATCCATGCGTGCTTGCCGACCTGACGGGCGCGGGTGAAGCTGTGGTCTTCGAACAGCTCGACGGTTGCGCTGAACAGGAAGCGTCCTTGCGCCTGACGGCCATCGGTCACCTCGGAGATGGCCTCGATGAGGCCACCGCCGAGTTGTGCGATCTGGTCGAGGGCGCCTTCGAGGGCCATGCGGGCGATGCCCTGCCCACGGTGCCTCTTGTCGACGTAAATGCAGGTGATTCGCCAGTCCGGACGCGGCGGCGCGTCCTTGTCGTACTCGCGCCGGTGCTTGATGTTGGACAGCTCCTCGGGGCTGCCGTACTGGCACCAGCCTTGCGCGGCGCCATCGTCGTCGAAGACGAGCGCGGCGTGTGCTCTGCCGGTGCGAACCCGATCCTCCTTGATGGCGCGGTAGCTGACGCCCTTCTGCCCGCACTCGGGGTGGTAGCCGATACACCAGCAGCCGCCGTAGATCCCGTTGTTGCGCTCGACGAGGTCGGCAAAGTCGTCCCAGGTGAAGGCGTCGAGCGAGCGAACTGTGTACGGCATCGTCGTCTCCCTGGGCTGCGCGCGTCGCTGCTTCACGCCTGGTCGGCCGCGTCGGCCAAGAGTCGGGCCAGCTCGGCTGGTGCGCTGATCATGGGCCAGTGCCCGGTGTCGATGTCAAGGAACGAGAGGTGCTTGACGCTCGCCAGTTCGGGCGCCTCGCCCTCGCTGATCCACTCTTGGGCCTGGGCGGGACTGAACTCCGGACACACGAGCACGACCGGGGCGTCGTAGCGGCGCTGGTCGACCAATGTGACCACCCCCCGGGCGACGCCTTCAGGCACCGGTATCGCCGCCGCGGCGACGGCTCGCTTCGTGGCGTCGTCCAAGTCCGCGGAGTCCGGCCCGGCAAACGGTTCCCATCCGGGGAAGGGCATCAGGCCCTCGCGGACGGGGAAGACGTCGGCGTACGGCGTGCCGTCCGACGACGGGAAGCCGCCGACGAACACGACCTTCTCAATCGTGTCCGGGCGCGCGTCTGTGGCGAGCCACGCCAAGCTGCAGGCGGCGGAGTGCCCGACGACCATCGGCCGCCCGGGTGCCGTGTCGATGGCCACTAGAACTGCGGCCGTCTGATCCGCGAGGGTCGCCGACGACATCCCGTCACCCTGGCCTGGCAGCTGCACGGGCACCCCGCGGTGGCCACGACCCTTCAGGGACCGCACGACTCGTCCCACACCTTTGCGTCGAGCCACAGTCCAGCGATCAGCACGATGTCCATGGCGGCGACACTAGAGCCGGTTTCGGACGATGCACGTCCTCAATTGGGCCGGCGAGCCGAACCGAGCCCCAAGCATCCTCGTAGGCGCCGCGCGCGCATCAGCTACCGCAACAACCAGCAAGGTCGAGTGGGCGGACCATGCCTCTGCCCGATAAGATCGCAGCGGCCTGCGCAGCCCCACTGGCGAGAGGAGCGCTCGGGGACGAGCATGACGGGTGTGAGCGACAAACCAGCCCGATGGAGCAACGCAACCGTGTACCCCGACATGTGGGTCGACCCGGACGACGATCCCCGCAACAATCATGGAGTCAGTCCGGATGGCGAGCTGGCGACGCTGAAGGACTACCTGACGAACTACCGACTGACTCTCCGGATGAAGTGCGAGGGCCTGGACGCGGGACAGCTGGCTCGGCGCTCGGTGCCGCCCTCGACGATGTCGCTGCTCGGGCTGCTCCGCCATCTCGCCGAGGTGGAACGGGACTGGCGCAGCTGGATCATTCCGGGTGAGCCGCTACCGGGGCTGTACGGCGACGCGGACTTCGACGGAGCCGTCGCCAAGCAGGCGGTGGTCGATGCCGCGTACGCGGACCTTGCCCGCGAGCAGGCCGCGACCGACACCGCGCTGGCCGAGCACCTGGATCTGAAGGCGCGTCTGGGGAAGGACGGGATCGCCGTGAGGGAACTGCTGGTGCACAGGATCGAGGAGTACGCCCGGCACTGCGGGCACGCCGACCTGTTGCGGGAATGCATCGACGGGCGCGTGGGGCAGTGAGGACCTACCTCACTTGCGCGACGACCCGGCTGGTGGCGTGCCACCGTTCTCAGCGAGGGGGCGGTCGGTGCCGCCGTCCGTGACGTCCCAGAGCCCCTGACCGGATTGCCGAAAGCCCATCGGATCCGGTGGCGCCCCCGGCATCGCGGCACCGGTTCGGCAACGGAGTAGCCCGTGCGGCGGCCATGCGGTGGGCGACCTGACGCAGCCCTTGTCGGGCAGGGCCACCGCGGCCGCCAGTCACCGTATGACACCTTCTGGGGTTGCCGGTACGCGATCGTCGACGACCCGGAC
>JBBSGQ010000340.1:0-3799 GCA_038253965.1 Acidimicrobiales bacterium
CGGTGCTGGCCAGTCCCGGTGGCCAGCACTTCTCCCATCAACACCACGGATACGCGGCACGCGGACGTTACGCGGAACAGCTCAAGCGTTGGGAACGTCACCTCCCTGCCGATCGTGTGCTCGTGCTGTTCTCGTCCGACCTGCAACGCGACCCGCAGGCCACGATGGCCCGGGTCCACCGTTTCCTCGGTCTGCCCGAAACGCACACGGCAACAAGCCGCCAGTGGAACAAGCAGACCAACGCCGACCTCCCTGATCGGGATCGCTCTCGCCTTCGCGCCGAGTTCGCAGCGAGCGACCTGGAACTGGGTGACCTTCTCGGCCGACAGCTCCCATGGGCCGAACTACGCCAATGACCGACATCGACGCGCACGCTGACGTGTCCTCCCCAGCTGATCTCGACCCGCCCGGTCTCAGGACCGTTGACCCTCGCGGGTCAGAACCAGCTGACGTTCGCACGCTCGCCCGCGACGGCTTCCTGAACCTCGTCGGCGTCACCCTCTATGGCATCTGCAACTTCGTCCTCGTCGTCATCATCACTCGCCAGCTCGGAGCCACCCGGGCCGGCGCTTTCCTCGAAGCGATCGCCCTGTTCAGCATCCTCACCAAAGCTTCCTTGCTCGGCGCGGATCTCGGCCTGCTCCGGTTCATCGCGCGCTTCCGTGCACTGCATCGCAATCACGACGTCCGCCGCACGTTCGTCGTAGCGCTCACACCAGTCGTGGTCATCTCCAGCCTCGGCGGTCTCGCAGTGTTCATCCTGGCGGCCCGGCTCGGCGACCTCCTGTCGGCCGGAGCCGGGAGCCGCGACATCGCCACCTACCTCCGAGTGATGGCGCCGTTCATCCCCCTCGGCGCGGTGTACCAGGCCCTCGAAACAGGGTCACGCGGTTTCGGCACGATGCTTCCGGGCCTCACGATCGAACGCGTCGCCCGCCCGCTCCTGACACCTGCGCTCATGTGGGTGGTGCTCAGCTCGGGGCTGGGCGCCACGGCCATCGCGTTGGCATGGGCCGGCCCGGTCGCTCTCGCTCTCGCACCGATGGCATGGTGGACGATGGTGCTGGTCCGCAGACTCGAGCGGCCGCGGCGCCGCCCGGCGGCCGTCGGCGACCGCCACGAACCGGTTCCGGTCCCGTCCGACGACCCATCCGATCATGAGGGTCTGGCCGGCGAGTTCTGGCGCTTCTCCTCACCGCGAGCCCTCGGCGGCGTCTTCCAGATCGGCATCATCTGGCTCGACTCTCTCCTGATCGGCGCACTCGGCTCGACTCGTGAAGCCGGCATCTACGCTGCGACCACGCGGTGGCTGGTGGTCGGGACCTTTGCCGGCCAAGCCATCTCCATGGCGTTCGGACCGCAGATCAGCTTCATGCTCGCCAAGGCGGAGCAGGGTCGGGCCGGCAGGCTCTACCAGACCGCCACCGTGTGGCTCATCGCCGTTGCGTTCCCCGCCTACATCACCACGATGATCTTCGCCCCGGTACTGCTCCGGGCGTTCGGTCATGGTTTCGGCTCGGGTGCGACCACCCTCGTCATCCTCGGCGCGGCCAACCTGTTCGCGGCGGCGTGCGGGCCCGTGGATGTCGTCCTGCTCATGGCCGGCAGGAGCGGCCTCAGTCTCATGAACAACGGAATCGCACTCGCGGCCAACGTAGGCCTCAACCTGGTCCTCATCCCCCGGTACGGGATCAACGGCGCAGCCGTCGCATGGGCAGTGAGCCTGTTCGTCACGAACGCGTTTCCCCTCGTCCAGGTGTGGCGTCGTCCCGGCGTGCACCCGTTCAGCCGAGGCTGGCTCACGATCATCGCCATCACCGCGGTGGGAGTGGCCGGAGTGCAGATGCTGGTCCGGTTGCTGCTCGGCACCACGATCACCGCCCTTGCCGTCGCGATCGCCGCCACCGCAGCGGCCTATGGCCTGGCCCTGCACAGGTTCCGCAACTCGCTCGACATCCAAGCCCTCACCGACGGCTGGCAGGCCCGTTGGAAGCGTTCCGCCCGTTCTGTCGTCGTACAAGAAACGATGCTCACGCCCGATCCTCACGGAGGTCGCTGACATGCCAGCATCCCCGCCTCGCAGGCGATCATCCATGCGACTCGCACGCTCGGTCACATCGTGACGGGAGAGTTCACCTCAGCCGCGAACGCCGATCTCGCGGACTACCTGCGGATCATCAGGCGACACTGGTTGCTCATCTTCGCGGTGACCGGACTCTGCGTCAGTCTGGCCGCGGGGTACACCAAGCTCCAAGCCAAGCGCTACGACTCGGTGGCCAAGGTCCAGATCCCCGAAGCGGTCGGACAGAGCAACCGGGAGCAGACGATCGCCGACCTGCAGACCGAGGTCCAGGTCATGAAGTCCGACGAGGTGGCCCAGAGAGCGACCAAGATCCTGAAGGACGGACGGTCCGTCGCCCAGCTCCTCAGTCACCTCAAGGTCAAGACCCCGACCGAGGCCCGCGTCCTCATGATCACCTACAACGGGAAGTCACCGGACAAGGCACGTGACGGAGCTCGAGCGTTCGCCGACGCGTACGTCGGCTACAAGACGGCACAGGCGAACCAGAACATCGCCGGGCAGGTCAACGCCCTTCAGCCCGCGATCGACTCCCTCTCGAAGCAGCTCGCTCTCACTCAGGCTGCGCTCGACAACGAGCGGCCGGACAGCGTGGCGGCCCGCAGCCTGAACGTCACCATCGGCCGGTTGACCACGAACCTGGCGCAGTCCCAGGCCCAACAGGACACATTGCGCTCCCAGAGGATCGACGGCTGCCGCGTCCTGTCCCCCGCCACGCTACCGACCAAGACCGCCGGTTCCGGACTTCTCACCAACCTCGCCATCGGTCTCCTCGGTGGCATCGTGCTCGGCCTCATCATCACGTTCACCCGTGACCGTCTCGACGAGCAGGTCCGCGAAGCAGCCGACCTGCAACAAGTGCTCAGCGTCCCCAACCTCGGCTCGATACCGATCCTGCCGAATCGTCACCGCAAGCGCGACACGCTGTTGGTCACACTTCACGCGCCGGCAGGTCCCCATGCTGACGCGTTCCGCCGGTTGCGCAGCGCCGTGTTGCTGATGATGCGGGCCAACTCAGCAAAGATCGTCGCCATCACCAGCGCCAACGCCGGAGAGGGCAAGTCGACGGTCGCCGCCAACCTCGCGGTGACCCTGGCGCAGGCCGGAAACACGGTCTGCCTGGTGTCGGCCGACGTGCGACGCCCAACTGTTGATCAGTTCTTCCAGGTGCCTGACCACACCGGCCTGATGGACGTGCTCGACGGATCGGTGGCCCTTGACGATGCGCTCGTACAGGTTGCGGGTCTGTCCCTGCTGACGAGCGGCCGACCGCACACCACCCCTACCGACCTCCTGCAGTCGGCAGCGATGGCGAAGACGATGACCACCCTCCGAGCATCCTTCGATTACACGGTTGTCGACACGCCGCCGATACTCGCAGTGGCCGACCTCCTGGTCATGGCCTCCATGCTCGACGTCGTGATGTTCGTGGTATCAGCATCGGAGACGACCGAGGCCGACATCACCGCTGCTGAACAGGAGCTCCGCAACGTTGGTGCCAACATCACCGGTGCGATCATGAACCGCTCGGTGACTTCCACAAACCGTTACAAGTCCTACTACCGCCAAACCCCGACCACTCGCAAGGGCGCCCGCAAGGCGGCACGGCGTGGGAGGCATGCACCTCCGGTGATCCAACAATCGGTCGGACGACAGAACCCTTGATCGTCGACCGCCCGGTGACTTGCACCAGGGCGCAAGGTCGCATCGTCGGGCGCC
>JBBSGQ010000341.1:0-3775 GCA_038253965.1 Acidimicrobiales bacterium
CCGGATCTGCTGTCCGGCGTCGGGCCGGGTGATCTGCGCCATGCCCTGCTGCGCGCCACCGCCCCCCGGCCGGTGGCGCGCATCGATCACGACCATGTCGCGCCCGTTCGGGCCAGCGTCACCGACGCCGTCGAAGAGTTGATCGATGAGCTCCCCCGCGTGGGCCGCATCACGTTTCAGGAGCTCACCGGCGCACTGGTCGAGCGGCTGGCTGTCGTCGTGCGGTTCCTTGCCGTGCTGGAGCTGTTCAAGCAGGGCCTGATCGAGCTCGATCAGGCAGACATGTTCGGTGAGATCACGATCTCCTGGCTGGGGGCGGAAGCGGACCACGATCGATCGGTGTTCGCCGACATCCGACCGGCGATCGACATCTACGAGGGCTGAGGATCGGGTGATGAACGAAACGGTCCGCGCGATCGAGGCGATCCTGATGGTCGCACAGGAACCGGTCGCGCCGCACCTCCTGGCCCAACTGCTCGAGGTGGCGCCGGCCAAGGTCGAAGAGCACTGCACCGAGCTGGCGGTCAGCTATGAGCGCGAAGAGCGGGGCTTCGTGCTCGTCCGGGTTGCCGGCGGTTACCGGTTCCAGAGCCATCCCGAGCTCGCGCCATATGTCGAACGCTTCGCGCTGGAGGGCCAAAGCGCTCGCCTGTCCTCCGCGGCGTTGGAGACCCTGGCCATCGTCGCCTACAAGCAGCCCATCTCGCGGGCCCAGGTCGCCTCCATCCGCGGGGTCGGAGTGGACGGGGTGATGCGCACGCTCCAGCAGCGCGGGTACATCGCGGAGGTCGCCCGGGACCAGGGTCCTGGTCAGGCAGTCCTGTTCGGTACGACCATCGAGTTCCTCGAACGACTCGGCCTGGACACGCTGGCCGATCTCCCCCCGCTGGCCGCTTTCGTTCCCGACGCGACGGTGGTCGAGGCGCTCGAGCAGGGACTGCGTCCCGACCCTGCGACCGCAACGGCGACAGACCACCGCGATGGCGCCACTGTCGGGTCGGAGGATGCCTGAAGACGCTTCAGCTCCGATCCGGTTGCAGAAGGTGCTTGCTCGGGCCGGTTTCGGGAGCCGGCGAGTCTGTGACGACCTGATCGCCGACGAGCGGGTCACGGTTAACGGCGAGGTAGCGGTGCTCGGCCGGCGCGTCGATCCGACGGCAGACACGGTGGCCGTCGACGCGGTGGTCATCGGTGTCCGCCCGGGCCTGGTGCACTATCTCCTCAACAAGCCGGTGGGCGTTGTCACCACTGCGGATGACCCTCAGGGCCGTCGCACAGTCGTCGAGCTCGTGCCCGCTGAACCGCGCGTGTTCCCAGTCGGCCGACTCGACCAGGACACCGAAGGCCTCCTGCTGCTCACCAACGACGGTGATCTCGCTCACCGGCTGACGCATCCGTCATTCGGCGTGGAGAAGGAGTACCTGGCAGAGGTCGAAGGCGCACCATCGCGGTCGACGGTTCGACGGTTGCGGGAAGGCGTCGAGCTCGATGACGGCCGCACCGCGCCCGCGTCGGCCTCGTTGGTCGAGCCGAACCTTCTGCGCCTCACGATCCATGAGGGCCGCAATCGTCAGGTCCGTCGGATGTGCGAGGCGGTCGGCCATCCGGTTCTGCGATTGGTGCGCACCCGCATCGGCCCGCTGTCGGACCGGGCGCTGCGGCCCGGCGCATGGCGGCCCCTGGGGTTGGACGAGGTCCGCGCGCTCGAACGCTCGGTGTTCCCCGGCGGCGACGACGACCCTCCCCACTAACCTCGCCGTCATGCCTGCAGCAGTCCGTGCTCTCCGGGGCGCCACCACCGTGGAAGAGGACACGCCGGATCAGCTGCAGGAACGTGTGATCGCCTTGCTGCATGAGATGTTCGAACGCAACGGCGTGGATCACGACGACCTCATCAGCATCTTCTTCACTGCGACGCCTGACGTCGTGTCGGCGTTCCCGGCTGCGGTGGCCCGCGCCGCGGGCCTGGGCGACGTGCCGCTGATCTGCGCCCAGGAGATCCCCGTTCCCGGGAGCACGCCGTTGTGCATCCGGGTCATGGCTCACCTCGTCACCGATCGCGACCGGGATGAGCTGCACCACGTCTACCTCGAAGGCGCGCAGGGCCTGCGGGACGACCTGCCGGCGTGATGGCCGAGCCGGGTACCCGGCGGGCCGGCATCGTCGGTACCGGCTTGATCGGCGGATCGCTGGGCATGGCCCTGCGAGAACAGGGCTGGCATGTCACCGGCGACGACGCCGACCCGGCCGTCGCCGCTCAGGCTCTGGCCATGGGGGCTATCGACGCGATCGGGCTCGATGTCGCGGCCGAGCTCTCCTTCGTCGCTGCGCCGGTCCGGTCCATCGCGGCGGAGGTGCGGCGCCTGCTCGCGACCACCAGCGGGGTCGTGACCGACGTGGGCAGCGTGAAGGCAACGGTCGTCGACGCGGTGGCCGATCCCCGATTCGTGGGCGGCCACCCGATGGCTGGTTCGGAGCAACTCGGGGTCGACGGCGCCGACGGCCGCCTGTTCGGAGGTGCGGTCTGGGTGCTGACGCCGGTTGACAGCACCGATCCGACTGCCTACGCCCTGGTTCGCTCGGTCGTGTCCTCGTTAGGCGCCGAAGTCGTCGCCCTCCCACCCGACCGGCACGACGCGCTGGTGGCTGTGGTGTCCCACGTCCCACATCTGACCGCGGCCGCGCTGATGGGCATCGCCGGCGAGCGGGCCGAGGAACACGCCACCTTGTTGCGTCTGGCGGCGGGTGGCTTCCGCGACATGACGCGCATCGCCGCCGGGAGTCCCGGCATCTGGCCCGACATCTGCCGGGAGAACCGCGCCGCGATCGTCGATGGTCTCGAACGGTTGCGAGACATGCTCGGCGAGCTGCGTGATGCGGTGGCCGACGGCCGGCGCGATGACCTCCTGAACCGACTGACCGATGCTCAAGCGACCCGTCTGAACCTCCCCGGAAGGGTGAGTAGGCCGGCCGAGGTGGCGGAGGTGCGGATACCGGTGCCCGACCGCCGTGGGGTGCTGGCCGAGGTCACGACGCTGGCCAGCGAGCTCGGAGTGAACATCGCCGACCTCGAGATCGCCCACTCGAGCGAAGGCCAGGCTGGCGTGCTGATCCTGTTGGTGGACACGGAGACCGTCGACCGCTTTCGGTGTGGACTCGTCGAACGGGGCTACCGACCGGCCGTGCAGCCGCTCGGGTGAACCGGATGGCGGCAGGAGGAACGCCTGATCTCTCCGACCCGAGCCGGGTGGCCGATCCGTTCCCGGTCGCGCCGTTGACGTCGCCCCCGGACACCACCATCGAGGTCGCCGGGTCCAAGTCGATCACGAACCGCGCTCTGATCTGCGCCGCGCTGGCCGATGGCACGAGCGTTCTCGACGGGGTGCTGTTCGCCGACGACACCGAAGCCATGCTCGGAGTCCTCACCGCACTCGGCATCGGGCTGCGCGTCGATCGCATCGGCGGGCGAGTCGAGGTCGACGGTTGCGCCGGGAACGTCCCGGCTACAGACCGGTCCCTCGATGTGCGCCAGTCCGGCACGACCGCCCGTTTCGTACCGCCACTGCTCGCCCTGGGGGAAGGCAACTACCGGGTCGTCGGACACGCGCAACTGCTGGCGCGACCCATGGCGCCGACGTTCGACGCGCTGCGCCAGCTCGGCGTGGCGGTCGAGGAGCTCACCGGTGCCGGGCGCCTGCCCGCGACGATCCGGGGCCACGGCCTCCGAGGTGGCAGGCTGAGCGTGCCGGGCGACGTGTCGAGCCAGTTCCTATCA
>JBBSGQ010000342.1:0-3771 GCA_038253965.1 Acidimicrobiales bacterium
CCTGCTCGAGCCGGCCTACGACGTGGCTGGTGACACGTTCGATTACTCGATCAACGGCCCACACCTCGACCTCGCCCTCTTCGACGCAGTGGGCCATGACCTCGAGGCGGCGCGCATCGCGGACTTGGCGGTGATCACCTACCGAAACTCCCGGCGAGGCGGTGCCTCCCTGCAGGATCTCTACCAGGCCATCGATTCGACGATCTCCCGACATGTCGGCAATTCGGCGTTCGCTACTGGTCACCTGGCCCGCCTGAACATGGACACCGGCCACTTGCAGTGGGTCAACGCTGGCCACCCCGCGCCGATGCTTCTGCACAGCGACTCAGAGCTGGTCGATCTCGACAGTGATCCCAACATGCCCCTCGGGCTCGGGAAGGAACCGACTCAGCCGACGGCGATCCAACTCGAGCCAGACGATCGGGTGTTGTTCTTCACCGACGGGATGACCGAGGCCCGTTCGCCGGACGGAGAGCAGTTCGGACGTGACCGGCTCGCCGAGCTCTTCCTTCGCTCGGCCGCGGAGGGCGTCACGCTCCCCGAGACGACCCGCCGCCTGACCCACGCCACCCTCGACCACCAGGGAGCTGCGTTGCAGGACGACGCGACGATCGTCCTGCTGGCGTGGAACGGCCCGCCAGATTCGGGGTTGGACACCCCCCGCCCGTCTGGCGTCGGGTAGGCGCCGGTCATCGCTGCCGGTCGGGGTGAGACAACGTCGTGGCCTGAAGGGCTTCCGGCGATGCCTGCGCCGACGATCACGGCCCTCCTGATGGTTCACAGGGTGGGCAGTTGCTGCGGCAGCCCGACCAGATCAGCGAGGGGATCGCCAGCGGCCTCGAGCCGGTCGAGGACCGTGCGTATCGTCCACCGGTCCGGTCGCAGCTCATGGTCGTCGAGCTCATGCCAGGTGATCGGGACGGACACGGGCGCGCCGGGCGCGGGGCGCGCGCTGAAGGGAGCCACGAGAGTGCGGTTGATGGCGTTCTGCGTGAAATCGAGGCGGGCGAGTCCGCCCCGGTCCTTCTTCTGCCACGCCCAGCTCACGAGCTCGGGCACCGTTGCGCCGATCGCACGTGACACCTTCTCGACCCAGGCGCGGGTGTCGTCGAAGGTGTGGTCGACAGCGATCGGGATCCAGATCTGGACGCCCCGCTGTCCGGTCACCTTGGGCCCACCGACGACCTGGAGGTGGTCGAGCGCGGTGCGATAGAGGCGAGCCAGGACGAGCACGTCATCGAAGGAGCTCTGCGGGCCCGGGTCGATGTCGATGAACGCCCAGGTCGGCCGGTGCACGTCCTCGACGCAAGACGTCCACGGATGAAGCTCCAGCGCGCCGTAGTTGGCCAGCCAGGCGAGGGTCGGAGGGCTGTCGGCTACGGCGTACCACTCGGTCCCACCGGGATCGGCCCCTGTGTTGTGCCACCGCCGGATCCAGTCGGGTGCGTAGCGCGGGATCTCCTTGTGCCAGAAGCCGGGACGCCCGGCACCGTTCGGGTAGCGGTGCAGGTTCAGCGGTCGATCGACCAGGTAGCGGAGCATGTACGGAGCGACGGTGGCGTGATAGCGCACCAACTCGCGCTTGGTGACCGGCTCCTCGCCCGGCAACCCGGGAAACAGCACCTTGTCGAGATTGGTGAGCTTCAGCACTCGGCCCTGGAACTCCCACTCGCCGGCCCCCTGCAGCGCCCGCAACGAGTCGAGCTCGTCAGCGGTTGGCGGCTGCCACGAGGGGACCAGATCGACCTTCGCCTCGTTCGCTGACCGATCGCTGCGCCACAGCGCCTCGGGCTCTGCTTTGACCTCGTCATTGGTGCGCCCGGTCTTGACCGACCGGGGATGGTCCTCAGGGTTCCATCCCTCGCGTGACTCGTCGTCGCGTTTGTGCAGGAGCAGCCACTGCTCCTTGGCCGAGCGCTCGCCGCGTCGGACGAGCACGAATCGGCCCGCGAGCTTGTCTCCGTTGAGATCGAAGTGCAGCTCGCCGGCTCCGATCGCCCCGGCCGGATCGTCGGTGCGCGCTGGAGCCCACGTCCCCCAGTCCCAGATGATGACGTCCCCGCCCCCGTACTCACCTCCGGGGATCACACCCTCGAAATCGAAGTAGTCGAGTGGATGGTCCTCGACGTGGACTGCGAGATGGCGGGCCTTTGGATCGAGCGTCGGTCCCTTCGGCACCGCCCAGCTGGCCAGCACCCCCTCCACCTCCAGACGGAGGTCGTAGTGCAACCGCCGAGCCCGATGTCGCTGCACGACGAATCGCCGCCCTCCCGCCGCGGACGGGCCGGGGGAGCCGCTCGGCTCGGGCGTGGCCGAGAAATCGCGCTTCGCGCGGTAGGCATCCAGAGGATCGGCCCGCTGTCTCTGGTTCATCTCGCCGGTTCAATACCCGGCGACGCACCGTCCACTCCCCGTCGCCTCCGCGTAGCTGCCGGCACGCGGAGCTTCTAGGGTCGCCGATCATGGAGACACGCAGGATCGGTGGTCTTAAGGTCTCAGTGGTCGGACTCGGCTGCAACAACTTCGGTGGGCGAATCGATCAGGCGGCCACGCAGGCAGTGGTCGACGCTGCGCTCGATGAGGGCATCACGCTGTTCGATACCGCCGACATCTACGGCGGGGGACGCAGCGAGGAACTGCTCGGCGCAACGCTCGGGTCTCGACGCGACGGTGTGGCCATCGCCACCAAGTTCGGCATGGGCGACGGGACCGGTCTCCCCGCCGGCGCCAGCGCGGCGACCGTCGTAACAGCCGCGGAAGGCAGCCTGCGCCGCCTCGGCACCGACCGCATCGACCTCTACCAGCTCCACACTCCTGACGAGGCGACGCCGATCGATGAGACCCTCGAAGCCCTCGATCGCCTGGTGCGCGACGGCAAGGTCCTCGAGGTCGGATGCTCCAACTTCGATGGCACGATGCTCGATGACGCGGCGCGGGCGGCGGAGCAGAAGCGCGTGGCGCGCTTCGCAAGCGTGCAGAACGAGCTGAGCCTTGTCCGCCGTCGCGGTGAGCATGATCTGCTGGCTGCCTGCGATCGTCACGACCTTGCGATCCTCCCGTACTTCCCGCTGGCCAGTGGCCTGTTGACCGGCAAGTACCGGCGCGGTGCCGAGCCGCCGACCGGAACCCGGTTGGCCGGTATGCCCTCGGAGCGTCGGCAGCAGGCACTGTCCGACCGACGCTTCGACATTGTCGAGCGGCTTGAAGCATTCGCGTCTGAACGGGATCACTCGTTGCTCGAGCTGGCCATTTCCTGGTTGGCGGGATTGCCCCACCTTGTGTCGGTCATCGCCGGTGCGACCAGAGCCGAGCAGGTGCGGGCGAACGCCGCCGCAGTCAACTGGTCGCTCAGCGATGACGAGCGGGCCGAGGTCGACACGCTCGCGCCACCGACGTGAAGACGACGTTCCCGATCATTGGATAGCGCTGACCGCTCTGGCGATCACCAGGACCGAGGTGACGAGAGCGGCTATGCACTGGATGCTCATCAACAGCTTTGCTCGCGTCGACAGCGGCATGGTGTCGGTGGGGCTGAAGGCAGTCGAGTTGGTGACCGAGACGTACAGGTAGTCGACGAGGGTCGGTGACCAATCGGCCTTCTCCGATGAGGACACTGCGACCTCGTCGATGGCGTCGGCGTTCTCGTCCTGGGAGAACCGGAAATCGGCGGGTGGCAGTTCCTCGCGTGGGACCTGAGAGCGCTTGACCGGGCCGCCACGGTCGAGCTCCCAGTAGCCCAGCCCGAACACGATGATGTTGGTGAGCCAAACC
>JBBSGQ010000343.1:0-3763 GCA_038253965.1 Acidimicrobiales bacterium
CGCGCTCGATGGTGATCGCACGACGCGTCTTCGGGCGTTCGATCCACCGGTCATCGCCCGGGTACAGGATGGTCGAACAGTTCTCGATCTCCGCACCGTCGAGCCCGCTGACGATGCCACGCTGGCGGACGCAGCGCGTGCTGCTTCCTCCATCTCGACCAGCTGACCGCCGGTACCCTGCCGACGATGGCCGACGCCCTGTTTCGCCGGTTGCGCGACGACCTGTTCATGCCTACGGATCTGGCCCGCGGACCGTGGACCCGCGATGCGTTGCACGGCGGTCCGTCCGCCGCGCTGATGGCGACTGCCGCGCAGTCCGCGCTCGGCGATGGCATGTTCCCTGCTCGGCTCACCGTCGAGCTGCTGAGACCGGTACCGGTCGTTCCGCTCACCGTCGAAACCGAAGTGACCAGGCCGGGCCACAAGGTCCGCCTCGTAGACGTGCGGCTGCGGGCGGACGAGACGGTCGTCGCATCGGCGACGGCCCTCGGCATCCGGACTGCTGGGGTTGACGTCCCCGAACAGAAGGAGGGCGAACAGCCACCCCCTCCCGGCGACGGTGGCGAACCAACACCCGATAACGGGTGGACGGCGTTTCACGTAGCCGGAGTGGATCATCGCATCGTCGCGGGTTCGTGGGCAGAACCCGGTCCGGCAACCGACTGGATCCGATTGCGGGTGCCCGTCGTCGCCGGCGAGGAGACCAAGCCGTTGCAGCGGGTGGCCGCGGCGGCGGACTTCGGCAACGGCATCAGCAGCCTCGCCGACCTCGAGTCCCTCACCTTCATAAACCCTGACCTGACCATCTCGCTGCATCGACTCCCCGTCGGCGAGTGGGTGTGCCTCGACGCGACGAGCCGGCTGGGACCCCACGGAGTCGGTTTCGCCGAGAGCGCCCTGTTCGACGAGCAGGGCCGAATCGGCCGGTCGGTGCAGAGCCTCCTGGTCGAGGCACGGGACTGAGCCACCGATGCACGTCATCGCAACTGCTGGACATGTCGACCACGGAAAGTCGACGCTCGTCCTAGCGCTCACCGGCACCGACCCCGATCGCCTGGCCGAGGAGAAGGCGCGTGGTCTCACCATCGACCTCGGCTTCGCCGGAGGCGCTCTGCCTTCCGGCCGAGAGTACGCGATCGTAGACGTGCCGGGCCACGACCGGTTCCTGAAGAACATGCTGGCCGGAGTCGGCGCCATCGATGCCTGCATCTTCGTCGTAGCTGCGTCGGAAGGCTGGAAGCCGCAGTCCGAGGAGCACTTGCGCATCCTCGAGCTGCTCGGCGTGCAGCACGGACTTGTGGTGCTCACCAAGGTCGGTCTGGTCGACGCCGAGCTACGGGACCTTGCCCACCTGGAGTTGGAAGATCGGTTGGCCGGCACGTTCCTGACCTCAGCCGAGGTGGTCGACGTCGACGCGCCCGCCGGCTACGGCGTTGACTCCTTGCGCGCCGCGCTCGATCGGCTGCTGGCCAGCACACCGCAGGCCGCCGACCGGGACCGGCCCCGTCTGTGGATCGACCGCTCCTTCGCCCCCAGAGGTGCCGGAACCGTTGTCACCGGAACGCTGGCCGGCGGCAGCCTGTCGGTCGGCGACGAGCTCGTCGTCCTGCACGACGAGCGGTCCCGTCCGGTGCGCGTTCGCCACCTGCAACGACGCAACGTGGACGTTGACCGGGTGAAGGCTGGCAACCGGGTCGCGGTGAACCTCGGCGGGGTCGAGCATCACGACGTGAGACGCGGCGATGCGCTCGTCCGGCCCGACCAGTGGCATTGCACGACCACCGTCGACGCCTCCCTCACAGTCCTCGACTCGCTCGACCGGCCCGTGTCTCGGCGTGGCGCCTACCTGACCTACATCGGCTCCGGCGAGCACGCGGTGCGCATGCGGGTGCTCGGTCCGGTGTCGATCGATCCCGGAGCCACGGGTTCGTTGCGCCTGCACCTGCCGAGACCGCTTCCGCTCGTTCCAGGGGATCGGTTCGTGCTCCGCGACGCCGGACGGGGTCAGACGGTGGGCGGGGGTGAGGTGCTCGACGTCGACCCTTTGCTGCCCGCCAGCCGCGCCCGCCCGGACCGATCAGTCGACCGGGTGATCGCCGAGCGAGGCTGGATCGACGCCGATCGGCTCGAGCGCCTCACCGGCGTCAGCCGACCGCCGACGCTCGGGCGATGGGTTGTGGCCCCGCAGGCTCGCGACGACGCCGAAGCCCGCCTGCGCGACGCGATCGACACGGCCAACGAGATCGGTCTCGACGTTGCGACACTGGACGAGCGCGATCGGGCACTCCTTGACCACATGGACGACATCACTGTCGACAGGGGTCGAGCCCGGCCCGAACGGTCAGCTGATCCCCTCGCCGCTCACCCGTTCGTAGCGGAGCTCGAGGCTGCGCCTTTCACCCCGCCGCCCCCGACCGACGTGCATCGAGACGAGCTCCGCCGCCTCGTGCAGCGCGGCCTGGTGATCGAGCAGGACGGCGTGTACTTCGCGCCTTCCGCTGTCGAGTCCGCCGGCCGAACGTTGGCTCAGTTGCTGGCGAGCCAACCGGAGGGCGTCACCGTCGCCGAAGCGCGAGAAGCGCTCGGCACGAGCCGGAAGTGGGCGATCCCCCTGCTCGCCCACCTGGACGCAACAGGCATCACCCGACGCCGGGGAGATGTGCGCATCGCCGGCCCGCGACTGCCACCGCCCTGAGCCGTGTCTCCATCTAGTGGTTTCGGGCCCCGGTTTCGTCACTTCAATGACCCGAACATCGCGCTCAGCTGGAGCGAGAGGACAGGAGTTGCTTGCGCTCGCTTTCGTTGAGGCCACCCCAGATGCCATGTGGCTCACGGATCCGGAGGGCGTACTCGAGACAAGGTTCCTTCGCCGGACAGGTCCGACAGATGTCTTTGGCCCTGCTCTCTCGATCGAGCTTCTCGTCCTTGCGCTCGAACGTGGACGGGGGAAAGAACATCGCGGAATGGGGCCCACGACAGGAAGCCCGGATCTGCCACGCCTCGTCGATCGGCTGTGCGCTCATGGGCGCCCCCTTCACTCTCGCTGGCCGAAGCTACCTCTGGCGATTTCAGCCCCACAAGAGAACTTTCGCGAGCGAAAAGGCGTCTCTCGCGAACGGACGTCGCCTGACAAGCCAGGGCCGGCTCGTCACTCTCGCTTGCGACGCTCGCGGTGATCGCGGGCGCCACCCTCTTCCGGCTCGACCTCGAGCAGTAGACCCTCGACCTCGACCACCCGCACCGGCGCTCCGGCGGCGATCGGCGTGGCCCGATTGGTACGTGCTCGCCACAACGCACCTCTGATCCGGATCACCCCGTCGGGATCGACAGCCGCTACCGCCTCGCCGGTCTCGCCGATCATCCACTCGCGGCCGATGGTGGGAGTCGAGAACCGCGTGCGGACCATGGCAGGCATGCCGGCAAGCATGAACAACGAGATGCCACCGATGCCGACGAGCAACGTGATCCACGACAGAGAGAACCCGTCGAACAAGAGCAACGATCCAACGGTGAGAGAGGTCGCGCCGACCGCGGTCCACACCCGTGGCACACCGGTCTGAACGTCGATGGCGAAGCCGATCATGGCGACGACCAGGAGAGCGACGCCCACCGGGCTCGTCGGCAACACGTACAGGCCGTAACAGCCAAGCAGGAAGCCAATGAAGAGGCTCCCGGAATCGCCGAGGAAGATGGTGGCCGGATTGAAGTTATACCGGAGGAAGCCGAGCAAGGCACCCACGAGCGGGACGGTGGCCAAGGCCAG
>JBBSGQ010000344.1:0-3761 GCA_038253965.1 Acidimicrobiales bacterium
CGGATCACGAGCTGGAGGAAGAGCCAGGCCGTCTCGGACGTCTGCATCCCGGCCGGGAAGTTGGCCTGGATGGCCTTCTCCTCCTCCCCTCCGAACGGTGGGTTGGTGAGAACGACGTCGACCCGCCGCGCCCTGCCGATCTGCATGATCGGCTCTGCCAGCGCGTTGCCGCGGATGATGTTCGGCTGGCCCACGCCGTGCAGGACCAGGTTCATCATCCCGAGCAGATAGGGCAGTGGCTTCTTCTCGATGCCACGCAGGTTGGTGTGCAGCGCTCGCAGCTGTTGAGTGGTCTTCACCTTCGGCGCGAGATGTTCGAGCGCCTCGACGAGGAAGCCTCCGGTTCCGCACGCGGGATCGAGGACGATCTCGCCCAGCTTGGGGTCGACCTGCTGGACCATGAACCGGATGATCGGCCGGGGTGTGTAGAACTCGCCGGAGTCGCCGGCGGCGTCGCGCATCTCGCGCAGCATCGACTCATAGACGTGCGCCATGGTGTGGATGTCGTCGGACGACGCGAAGTTGATCTCGTTCACCTTGTTCACGACGTCGCGCAGGAGGTAGCCGGACAGCATCCGGTTGTTCGTCTCCTTGAACACCGCTGCCAGCACGTCTCGGGGATCGTGACTACCGGTGCCGGTCAGGCTCCGCAGATATGGCAGTAGCTTTCCATTGACGAAGCTGAGCAGCGCCTCGCCCGTTGGGCCGTTCGGGTCAGCAGCCCAGTCACGCCACCGGTGGGGCGGCTCGATGGAGGGACGGAACCTGTCCTCGGTGATCTCGCGGTTCTGCTCGAGGCCGTCGAACGCTTTGAGAAACAGCAGCCACGCGAGCTGCGGTATGCGGTCGAGGTCGCCGTTGAGGCCGGCGTCCTTGCGCATGGAGTCGCGGGCCGACTTGATGACGGCGGCCAGCTTGGCCTGCGGCGAAACGGGCGGCGCCGCCTTCTTCGGTCGAGGCATGGCGATCAGATCTCCTCGATCGGGAACATCTCGGCCCACAGCTCGACCACGCTGGCCACGGCGGCGGGGAACGTTCGGGTGTCCATTGCCTGGTCGGCGGCGGTGTGCTCGTACCGGTCCCGCCAGGACTCGGGTAGAGGCGGCACCATGCTCGGCGGGTCGACGCCGTCTCGCTCGGCCCAGACCCGCCGAGCGGCTGTGGCAACGTTGGCCGCCTCGAGCATGTCGTGCTCGATCAGGAGCACGACATCGACAAGGTCACGTACGCGCGTGTTCTCTCGCTCACCGAAGTCGCGGAACATCGCGTGGAGCTTCTCGGCGGCGTGCCGGTGGATGTCGACGATCTCGATCTCCGGCGCTGGGATGCCGGCGAAGTCGAGCGAGTTCGCCAGAGCTACGTGGTCGGTGACGTCGAGCTCATGGGCGCGGGGCGACACGTCGAGCCGGATCCTTCCGAAGAGCTTTCCAGCCAGGTGGGCCTCGACCTTCGTGCGCCAGGTGAGATGTCCGCCGCCGTCCTCCTGAAGCGGCGACGGGGGCTCGACGGTGAGCACGAAGTCGTCCCCGTCGGGGTCGGCGGTGAGGGCGTCGACGAGCCGGTCGTGCAGGTCTTCGGAGTCGACCACCTCCTCGCGCAGTCCGAGGTCGATGTCCTTGGTCAGCCGGGCGTCATCGTGGAGACGGACCTCGAGCGCCATCCCGCCCTTGAGCACCCACCGCCCGGGCGCGGCCGCCTGGAGACGAGCGACGATGCGCTCGAACAGGACGCGGCGGCGGAGGCGATCGAGGCCGACCCCGGTCTCGGTCGCCCGAGCAAGCAGCCGGTGCTCGAGGGCCGTGCGAAGCGCCTGCGGCGTCTTGTAGGTCACGACGGCTCCGCCCGCTGGATCGCGCGCTCGATGTGGAGGGCTGCCCTCGCATCGACGAGCTCCGCACGTGAGCGGAGGTTGCGGAGGGTGAGAAGCCCGCTCTTGCGCCCATCGTCGATGACGCGGGCGAGCTGGTCCTCGTCCGGCGAGAGCGCGGCGACGTCGATGATCGAGCGGCCTGGTGTGGTCACACGGAACCCGGTGCGCGCGACCACATCGGCATCGGTGAGCTCGGCATGGTGCAGAGCCACCGCGTCGTCGCGCATGGTGAACCCGGGAGGAACCGTGAGATGTACGCGAGCCGATTCGAGCTCCCCGATCCCGTGGACGGAGAGCGCCGTCTCGTGCGACACCACCCCTCGGCCCTTCGACCACAGGGTCCACCGAGCGAGGTCGTCGTGGAGATCGGGGATCCACTCGGTGAGGCGGAAGAGCCCGCGGTCGATGCGCAGCCAGTTGCCGGCGGCGACGTGGTGGGCCTGGGCCTGGTACGAGTAGCCGATCTCCTTCGCCTGGGCGGCGGTGAAGTACCCGCCCTGTTCGGCGGCAAGGTTGAACAGCCTCCGCCGCAGGTCACGCCGGTCGACCGACATAGGCCGATCCTATACCGAAACTTGATGTTCACAATCAGGAGCGAGATGAAACTAAAGCTGTGATTGAGTTTCTAGGCGACGTAGACGAGCTCGCCAAGCTCCGACACGGCAGCCCTCAGAGCGTCCGCGGAGCCGAACCGGTCGGCAATCTCGACCGGGGTTCCCAGCGACGAGATGGGCGGCACCTGGAGAACGCCGGGGTCGTCGAGCTGGCTGATGCCGTGCTCGGCGTACTTGTCCAGCAGGTAGCCGAGCACCTCTCGGGCGGCCGGCTGGTAGGCGTCGAAGAACTCGGCGTGCTCCTTCCGCACACGCCGAGCACGGTCGGTGCGCGTGGCGAGAGGCTGGTTCCAAGCAAGGTGGACGAGCACGTCGATAGGGTCGGCTTCGACGAGCCCCGTCCGATCGATCAGCTCGGCGGGATCGATACCGTGGGCACCGAGGGCGTCGAGGACATCCTGTCGCCCGACCCGTGTCGCCCACATGGAGCGGAGCTCCGTCGGGTCGGGGTACAGCGACCGAACCGTCTCGGTCACGAAGTCGCGGTACTCCACCAGGCGCAGGCGACGTGTCGAGGGGTCGAGGTGGTAGGTCGCCTCGGCGGTCACCCACACCTCGGCGTCTTCGACGTAGAACTTCGTCAGCGGTTCGTCGTCGAGGTCGTCGGGGTCGATTGCGTTGCCATCGTCCACCGGGTCGCCGGGGTCGAAGATGGGTTCGGGTTCCTCGACGACGGTGCCCTTGACGATGTTGCCCTCGCCGTCGATCTCCTCCCTGTCAACCCGCTCCGGCGGGCCGTCGAACTCAGGGTCGCTGAACAGCGCGCTGGCGCCGGCGTAGTCGATGATGTCGAACGAGAGCTTGTCCTCGTCGGGGAACAGACGAGTGCCGCGACCGATCATCTGCTTGAACATCGCCATCGACCCGACGGGACGGAAAAGGACGATGTTGCGCACCGTCGGGAGGTCGACGCCGGTCGAAAGCATCTCGGACGTGGTCGCGATCACAGGGAGATCCGTCTCGGTGTCGGCGAAGCGGCTGAGATGGCCCCTGCCGATCTCGTGCTCGTCGCTGACGATACGAACGACGTAATCGGGGTGTTGCTTGGTCAGGTCGGTGTTGGCGTTGTGCAGGGCCCGGCGCATCTGATCGGCGTGTTCCTGGTTGACGCAGAAGACGATGGTCTTTGCCCACCGGTCGGTGCGGTGGAGGTACTCAGTCAGGTGCTTGGCCGCTGTTTCGGTGCGGGTGAGCAACGACACCACGCGCTCGAAGTCAGGCGTCGTGTACAGGCCTTCGGGGATCTCTTTGCCGAAGAGGTCGAGCTGCCCCTGGTC
>JBBSGQ010000345.1:0-3759 GCA_038253965.1 Acidimicrobiales bacterium
ACAAGACGGTCATCGCCAAGGCGTCGATGGTCGCCTTCGGCCGGCCCCTGTATCGAGCAGGTCTGATCTCACGCTGGGTCCTGCTTCGGGCCGTGTGGGGTCAGCTCGTCTACCTGCAGATCGGTGCCGACGAGGAACGACTGCTACGAGTGCGTCGATCGGTGCTGCGCCTGGCCAAGGGATGGGACCAGGCGCGGGTGTCCGAGATCGTGCGAGAGACGATGGACGAGGTGATCGAACCGATCGTCTATGACGAGGCGATCGAGCTCATCAGGGCGCACCGCGACGCCGGCCGACGAGTGGTGATCGTCTCGGCCTCCCCCACCGAGATCGTCGCACCGCTGGCTCGCTACCTGGGCGTGCACGACGCGATCGCCACGCGAGCCGAGCTCGACGAGAACGGCCGATACACCGGAGAGGTCGAGTTCTACTCATACGGACCGTTCAAGGTGGACGCCATGCGAGCGCTGGCGACGCTTCACGACCTCGACCTCGCATCCTCCTATGCCTACTCGGACTCGGTAACCGATCTTCCGATGCTCCAGGCAGTAGGCCACCCCGTCGCAGTGAACCCGGACCGAGGTCTCCTCCGCGCCGCCCGAGAACATGACTGGGAGGTGGTGCGCTTCGGCCGCGAGGTCAGCCTTCGCTCGCGCGTTCCGATGCCGAAGCCTGCCCATGCGGCAGCTGGTGCGGGGCTCGCTGGGGTCGTCGCAGGCTTCGTCGTGTGGTGGTGGCTGCGGCGGTCGTCGACACGGCCGAGCTACGGGTTCAGGCCGAGCGGACCTTCTTGGCAGCGACGGCGGCGAGGGCGGCGAACAGGACGAGGATCAGGATCTTCTTCATGGCGCGGAGTGTAGGCGCGGGCAGTTTGCCGAGCCCCAGGCCGCGGCGGCCCGCGGTCGGTTGAGCCAGAGCGCGTCGCTCTTGGCCTCTACGCAGCTGGTGGACCTACCGGGAGGAGGAGCGCTGGGCGCGGACCCGCTCGCTCACCCGCGTGTCGAGGACCCGCTCGGCTGGGAGCTCACGAGAGGCCACCGCCTGAGCGACCGCCGTGAGCCGCTGGTTGTGATTGCGGGCGTACTGCCGCAGCCGGGCAAACGCCTGGTCCATGTCGAGCGCTCCGCGATGGGCCAAGAAACCCTTGGCCTGCTCGACGATCACGCGGCTGTTCAGCGCGTTCTGCAGCTGTTCGACGACTGTGTTCTTGTCAGCGAGCGCTTGGCCCGCCACGAGCGCAACGCTCGCGACGTGGGCCAACGCCTGGCCAAGACTGAGGTCATCTTCGTTGAGCGCTCCGACACCTGAGCCGAACAGCCCAAGAGCGCCCAGCACGTCGTCGAGCAGACGCATCGGGATGGCGTGGACCGACGAGATCCCCGCAGCTTTGGCTGCAGGCACGAACTGGGGCCACCGCCCTGCTTCGCTGCTGAGGTCCGCCACGCTCACGGCAGAGCCACTGCGGTAGCAGTCCAGGCAGGGACCGTCATCGCGTTGAACCTGGAACAGCTCGAGGTTGCGTGTGCCCTCGGACGACGCCGCCATGACGTGCAAAACGCCCCGCTTGTCAGCGAGCAGCAGGCCGGCCGAAGCGACATCCAGCAACTGGGCCGAATCCGCCGTCAACCCGCTCAGCAACTCCACCAGGTCGAAGCCGTTCACCAAGCTGTTGGATAGCGACACGAACGCCTGGGTGACTGATCGCTCCCGTTCAACAGTCACTGTGATCGTCCTGCATCGGGACCACGCCAGTCGTCATCGCGCTCCAAGGACAGGCGACGTTCGACGATGCTCCACGCCACCTCGCTGGCCGTCAGGTCGTTGGCGAATGCGTGCGCGCGCAGACGGACCAACGCCTCGGCCGGCCCGACATCCAACTGCCCCATGACCATGCCTGTCGCCTGGTACACCTCCACCCGCTGCAGAGACGCCAGGTGCGACCAGCCATCGTCACCTTCGCCCGCCAGATCTCCGTCGACGCTCGCCTATCAGACCCAACAGCGGCAGTGCAGCGAGCTCAGCGACCCACTGCGCTTCGTTCATGGTGTCTCCGCCAAACGATCCGGTGGAGTGCCAGAACAAGTCCAATGCCCCGATCGGCGACGCGGCGACCGTGACCGGCAGGGCCGCCACAGCTCTCACCCCCGATCCCAGCAATGCTTCTGTGAACGCTGGCCAACGCCGCTCCCGTGGGTCGGAGAGGTCATCCACGAGCACCTGCCGGCACTGGCGCACCGCTTCCAAACAAGGGCCTTCACCAAAGGTGAACTGGAGCTCATCGAGCCGCCGGCTCAACTCCCCGCTCGAACCGAAGGTCCCGTGCATCGCTCCTTCACGCATCAGCGAGATCGCCGCACCATCGACTTCCAGGAGATCGACACATGCGTTGCACAACCGGTCGGCCGAACCGACGGCTCCACCCGGACCCAAGATCACCGAACCCAGTTCAGCCCGCAGACGCTCAGGCGAAATCATGACCTGCCCTCCTGCGCTCAATGATGCGATGGACCAAGCCTACCGAACCTACCCCCACGGTCCTCCGACGCCGCTCGTGCGGAAGATGACTTCGAGAGCAGTCGTAGCAAAGGTACTCGCGGCGAGCCAAAAGGCGGCCGGGGCTGTCAGTCAATCCTCGGCATCGTGACGAGGAAGCGGGCCCCTTCGCCCGCCGCGGACGTGATGGTGACGGTACCGCCGTGTCGTTCCACGATGTCGTGGACGATGGCGAGGCCCAAACCACTGCCGCCGGTGTGACGCGCCCGAGCGTCGTCGGGGCGCGAGAAGCGCTCGAAGACCGCGGCCTGATGCTCGACCGGAATGCCCGGACCGTCGTCGGACACCGCCAGCTCGATCGTATGGCGGTGTTCGCGCAGCTCGAAGGTGACGAGGTTTCGCGCATGTCGTTCGGCGTTCTCGGCAAGGTTTCGGATGGCGCGGAGCAATTGGTTCGAGTCACCTCGGACTCGGGCGGCGGTGACCCGGTTCGTGTCGACCTGCACCTGGCCGCGTTCGCGCAGTCGCGTCGCCTCGGCGAACACGAGATCGTCGAGATCGACCGCGGCCGCGTGCGCTCCGCTTGCTCCGGCATCTGCGCGGGCCAGCAGGAGGAGGTCCTCGAAGAGCGTTTCGAGATCGACTGCGTCTGCGAGCAGGCTGCGGCAGGTCGCCGCAGGGTCGCTCGTGTGAGGGTGGGCGATGCAGACCTCGAGGTCCGTTCGGATGCGGGTCAAAGGACTGCGCAACTCGTGCGAAGCGTCGGCGACGAACTGCCGCTGCAGCACCGTGGCCTTCTCGACCCGCTCGAGCATGTCGTTCATCGTCTGGGCCAGGCGCGCGATCTCGTCGCCCGAGGCAGGGACCGGTACGCGGCGGCCCAGTTGCGAGCTTCCGTTCGAGGGGCGGGCGGCGATGAGTTCTCGCTGCTCGCCTAGTCTGACCGGTTGTGAGTGATGACAAGCCAACACCAACAACCCTCTCGAACATCGGCGTGGCCATGTTCACCGTCACCGATCAAGATGCAGCCCTCGCCTTCTACACCGAGAAGCTTGGATTCGAGCTGCGCGCCGACACGCGCTTTGGTGAGCACGAGGAGATGCGCTGGCTGGAGGTGGCCCCGCCGGGGTCGCATGCGCGCCTGGCGCTCAACCCGCCGATGGGCGGCGAGCCCGGGGGGAGCTCGATCGGCGTGGAGACGACGGACGTCCTGGGCGAGCACGCACGGCTCAGTGCCATCGGCGGCATCGACCTCGATCCCGAGCC
>JBBSGQ010000346.1:0-3741 GCA_038253965.1 Acidimicrobiales bacterium
CACGGGTATCGCCTCGTCGATGCGCTGCTGCGCCTCGGCTTCGGTCCCTTCGACCGGCCGAGCATCTACCGGGCCCTCACCGATCTGGAGGTTGACGGGCTCCTGCGATCGTGGTCAGCGTCTTCGACTGCGGGCTCGACCCGCCACGTCTACGCGGTGACCCCCGAGGGTTTCGATGTGCTCGGACGGTGGATGACCGTCGTCGAAGACGGGCACGACGCGCTCGAGCTCATGCTCAAGCGGTACGACGCGGTGCTCGAAGAGCGCGTGGAGACGCCCCCAGCGCTCGGCTGAGCGCGGAGCCGCCCCGCGAAGCGGGTGGTGCCATTCGGCGCCTCGCCGTGCCCTCGCCCGCCCGCAGCCGGGGTGCTGGCTGCTCGTCGCAGCGGGGTATATGTGGCGGCGACCGGGGAGGTCAAACATGCTCGGATTCATCCTTTCGCTGATCATCGTCGGACTCATCGCAGGCGCCATCGCAAGGCTGTTGGTGCCCGGAAGGGACCCGATGAGCGTTGGCGGCACCATCGTGCTCGGCATCGTGGGATCGTTCGTCGGCGGGTTCCTCGCAGACGTGTTGTTTCGCAACGATGGCGAAGACCGTGGCCTCAGTCCCGCGGGCATCATCGGATCGATCATCGGCGCGGTGATCTGCCTGCTGATCTATCGGGCTGCGGTCAGCCGTCGAAGCTCCGCCGCCTGATCCCCACGGACGCGCGCGATGCGCACATCCAGTCGTCGCGCGTGCCCGGCTAGTCGTTGCGACTAGTCGGCGGGGGAACGTGGCGGTAGCGGCGGCGGCGGATGAGGCTGCCGATCAGCGAGACGCCGGGGTTGCGGGCCGGCCACGGCCGAAGTGGTTCAGGGGGCCGACGCGTCGTGGCCGCGGGCAGCATTCGGGTCCGACCGGCGCGCTTCACGATGGCATCACACCCTTCCTCGTCCCAAGCCCATCGGCCGGCGTGGCCCGTCTGAGAGGACAATCTCTGATAGGAGGTGCTTCGGCGCTCAGCGTGACATCCGGCTGTCAAGGTATGAGCGGGACGTGCTCCGGTTGTCGGGCCCACCGATCCTGTACGAACGCAGTGGCCACTCCCACCGTCGCGGCACCGAGTGCCAGTCCATAGCCGATCAGCGCCACATCCCCGATGAGGAAGCCGTACATCCCCCAGAGTGCTCCGTTCAGTCCGACCATGGCCCATGTTCCGGCGGCGATACCCGATGTGGAGGGCGACCGGTGCGCCGCCAGGACCGCCGGCAGGTACTGCGCGACGACAGCCGCATCAAGCGCCGCTGCGAGGCCTGACCACATGCCCCGGCCCGCAGCCTCCGCCAAGGCCATCGAACCGATCAGGAGGACCGCCCCCACAGCGGTGACCGCCGTCGCCCGACCGAGCGGGCGACGGGACCGGCGCAGGAGTGCGCAGAACCCGAGATACTCGCAAGCTCCGAGCCCGCCGGTCAGGGCGAGCGGCCAGACGTCGACCGCCAGGCCGTAGAACATCCAGGCGATGCACGACAGCGCTCCGATGCCGGCCATCGTGGCCGACACGCCCGCCGCGTCCTTGGTGCGGACGAGGCGAACGAGTTGAGGCACGAGGAAGGAACAGGCCGCCACGCAGGCGGTGACCGAGACCACGGTGACCAACATGGAGGAGCCCCTGCCCCTCGTCGCGGCGCTTTATCACCCCGAGCCCAGAAACATCCGCAGCCGGTTCAGCCGCCAGGAGAACTCCCGACAGGTAGCTCGAACCACACGGTCTTGCCATCGTTCGCTATGCGCTCGACGCCCCAGCGAAGCGCGAGCGCTTCCACGATGCGCAGACCGTGACCGCCAGGTTCCACGGGCTCGTGGCGTCGGGGCTCGGGCATCACGGGGCTGTGGTCGCGAACCTCGACGACTGTGCGGTCCGCGGTGCACCTCACGGTCACGGTGATCGCCGTCCCGGCGTGCACAATGGCGTTGCCGACCAACTCGCTCACCATCAGCTCGGCGTCCTGGGTCTCGGTCACACCGCAAGCTGACAACAGTTCACGCACTGCCCGCCTTGTCGGCGCGATGTGCCTGAGCTCGGGTTGAACCTCGATTACCCGCTCAGATTGAACCATGGTCCTCCATTGCTGGGTGGTTGTTCTACCCAGCGAGAGACCAGTCATCCGTCGGGACCGGTGCACCAGTCCCAAATCGATCCCTTCCTTGCAGCTCGCCGAACATCGAGCGCACGCGCGGTCGGTTGTCCGGACGATGCGCCGAGGGCTGCGGGATCGAGCGGTAGCGTGACCCCCGGGGTGCGAGACGAGCACGGGGCATCGATGCAAGGAGTTCGGAGAGGTCACGGCAAGGTAGTTGCGGTTGTCTTGGCCGCGGCGTTGCTGGGGGCTGCTTGCAGCAGCGACAGCAACTCCACCAAGAGCACCGGCCGGAGCAGCGGCAAACCGAAACGAGGAGGCACGCTGGCCTATGCAGTGGGGGCAGAGACGTCAGGCGGCTATTGCCTGCCCGAGGCACAACTGGCGTCTGGCATCACAGTCGCTGCATCGATGTACGACACGCTCACCTACACGAACTCCAAGAACAAGATCGTGCCGTTCCTGGCCGAGTCGATCGAGCACAACGGCGACTACTCGGTGTGGACGTTGAAACTGCGCAGCGGCATCAAGTTCCACGACGGCACCCCTCTCAACGCAAAGGTCGTCAAGAACAACCTCGACGCCTACAGGGGCACCTATCAGCAGCGCAAGCCGCTCCTGTTCTCCTTCACGTTCGCCAACATAAAAGACGTCTCGATCACCGACCCGATGACGGTCGAGGTCACCACGAAGACACCATGGGTCGCTTTCCCGGCGTATCTCGCGAGTGGCCGCGTGGGGATGATGGCTCAGGCCCAGCTCGACGACACCAAGACCTGCGACCGAAAGCTGATCGGAACCGGTCCGTTCAAGCTGAAGGAGTGGAAGGTCAACGACCACCTGACAGTCATCCGCAACCCCTCGTACTGGCAGAAGGCGCCCGACGGCAAGCCCTACCCGTACCTCGACAGCATCGTCTTCAGGCCGATCAATGATGAGGCGCAGCGGTTGAACGCCCTCGAGTCGGGCGCGACCGACGTCATCACTTCGGCCCTCGGCGCAACGTTGAAGACACTGAGGCAGCTCAAGGAGCAGGGCAAGATCTCGGTGAACGAGGTCAAGCGACCGAACCTCGTCGGCTACGTCATGCTGAACGCGAGCAAGCCGCCGTTCGATGACCTGACGATGCGCAAGGCCTTCGTCTACGGCGCTGACCTCAAGCAGTCGAACGACCTGGTCAACGACGGGCTGTTCGACCTCGCCAACGGACCGTTCGCACCCGGCGGCCTCGGCTACGTGAAGGACTCGGGCCAGCCGTCCTACAACCCCGACATGGCGCGGAGGCTCATCGCGCAGTACAAGAAGCGCACGGGCAAGAGCCCCGACTTCGTGCTCAACACGACCCCCGATCCGACGATCCTCAATATCGCGGTCAACGCCCAGCAGCAGGCCAAGAAGATCGGCATCAGGGTGAAGCTCAAGCAGGCGGACCAGGCCTCGCTCATCAACGACGCCATCGCCGGCAGCTTCCAGGCCACGCTGTGGACCAACTCTCACCCTGGTGGCGATCCCGATGAGCAGTATGTCTGGTGGCAGTCCAAGAGCCCCGTCGATTTCGGACGTATCAAGGACCCCGTGATCGACCGACTGCTCGACGAGGGCCGGTCCGAACCC
>JBBSGQ010000347.1:0-3726 GCA_038253965.1 Acidimicrobiales bacterium
AACCGCGATCGGCTACCTTGCTTATCGAAAACGCAAGATAGGTTGCCACAGCGTCCGCGTAGTCTGAATCCCCTCCGTCGGCAGTGACCTTTCGGTGGGCCTCCGTGACCAAGTCGGAAAAAGTGCACAACGCTACGAGCTGGCGGTCAGTGAACAGGTCCCTGTGCTTCGTCATACCGTAGGCCTGCACTCGGAAACCGAGCGCGTGCTCGGGCAGGTCAGTGTCGGGGGCCTCCGCGGGCGGTACCGCAGAGCGGGCAGTCTGCTCATGCGCGTCGGTGGGGGCCAGATACACACGGCTCCGATCACCTTCTGCAACGATCGCCATGAGCTGGGTGCCCATTCGCCCGGCCCGTCCCTCTTCCCTGATGTAGCTCAGTGGTACGGGTGTCCCTGTTGCTAGGCACACAGCCCCACTGCGACCGACAGTGCCTTCTGGGCAGCCGGGCCCGGTGCGAATCTCAAAGCGAATCTGCTTGTTCTTCCGGTCAATGCTGGGCTGGACCCACGTGTCCTGGACCTTCTTTGTCGACAGCGCGAACGACCGCACCAGCGGCATCGGCCCGTCCCAAGCCGGGTTCGGTGACTTGACAGTGCGGGCCCAGATCCAGGCAATCACCGTGTGGCCGTCGATGGTGGGGTACAGATGGCCGATGCGGCGTTCGGCCTCGTCCCGAATCCACTTGCCGTAGTACCGCACATCCTCGGCCAGGCCTTGGGCGCCCTTCCAGGCCCCCGTCGCCAGGCGGCCCCTGTCGGGGCTGATCGGCGGCTGGCCGGCGAACTCGGGCGGGATCTCGATCAGTGCCTTGGTGATGAGCACGGCCACGGGGTTCAGGTCGGAACCGTGCGCCTCCAAGCCGAGCCGCTGGGCCTCGAGCGGGATCGATCCTCCGCCGCAGAACGGGTCGTACACGGGCGGCGGGTGGCCGTCGCACGAGCGCATGATCTCGGCGCGGGCGGCGTCGAGGACCTTCTCATTGGTGGTGTTCTCCCAGCGGACCAAGTCCTCGATGATGCGGAACAGCCGTTGGCGTTCGGCGTCCTGGGCTTCGGCGGTGGGGAACTGCTCGGGCAGCGACGACGGGTCGTCGACCAGCGAGGCGAACACAATCGCCCGACAGGCCGCCAACGGCCGTCGGGCCCACCAAAGGTGCAGGGTCGACGGGTGGCCATGACGGATCGACTTCTCGCGGGCCGACTCCCGGTTGATTGCCTCCAGCGGCAGTGCCACCTCGATGAGCTTGCGCCTCACAACCACTTCCTCACCCCCGGACGTCTCTGAGGCATGGGTGCTCTATCACGAGTCTCTCGCTCCGGGAACTGCTCGCCTGGCGACCTCGGCGATTAGGTCGAGGACTTCACCTACCTCGACGGGTAGCTGGTCGGGTGGCACATGGGTCGCGAGTCGGTGGTAGTCGGTCTTACGGAGGAGGTTCGGAAGCCCAAGCCGATCATAGAACGCTGCAAAGATCGGGTCGAGCAGCTCGTCGCTGGCTTTCGTGTCGATCCAGTAACGATCATTCGGGTCGCGGAGCGCCGCAGGGGGCACCCGGTCGTCGATGCAGGTCTGCATGACGGCGACCCGGCGCTCGCGCTCGCTAGCTTCAAAGAGTGAATCCGGCGGAGCCTCTTCGAGAGCCGATGTTTCGGCGAATGCCAGGAGCGTCTCGGGCTGGCACAGGTAGTTCTCGATCTCTCGGCGCCGCCACATGACCTCTACTAGACCGTCGTCGTCCTGCAGTTTTGCGTCGACCCGGTCAAGGAGAACAAACCCCACAAGATCCTTCTTCGCTTCGCGTAGGCCGAAATAGTGTTGGCGTGCTCGGTTGGGCTGGTTCAACACATAATGCACAAAGGGCGCGTCGAGCAGCTCGTTGGCCGCGTGACCAAGCCCCTTCGCTAAGGCGTGCAGGATCGCAAGGTCGGTGGACCCTTCCAAGTAGAGGATGAAGCCCTTGATCTCAGCTTGGTAGTACTGGTCGAAGCCGATCTCCTTGAGCGACTTGACCACTTGGCTGCCGCGATCGTCGATGCGGTGAGGAGGTCCGACGAAGGCCACGACCACGTCGCGATCGGCCGCCTCGTTGAGGATCACCTCCGAGTGCGACGCCATCACAACCTGGCTTCCAGACTCCTGGGCGGCATCGGCGAGGAGCTGGTAGGTCTGCCGCTGACGCAGGATCTCGAGGTGAGCGTCGGGTTCATCGAGCAGAACCACGCTGCCCGGGTTGAGTGCGAGAAATGCTAAGAGCAGCAGCGTCTGCTGCATGCCTCGTCCGGCGGCGGTGAGGTCGAGCGAAGTCCCTGTCCGGTTCTTGAACCCCATGTCAATCTCGCCGCGCTCGACGACAAGGCGGGGACGATCCATTGTGGCGCCGAAAAGACGGGATATGCGATCGCGCACGGCTTCCCACCGGGCATCGCCGTCACTGCTCTCAATGACCTGATAGCAGAGGTTCCGAAGAACCTCAGCGGTCCGACCCTCGCCAATGCGAACGTTGATCGCTCCCGGTTCGAGCTTGGTCTCGTTGGCGGCCAGACCCGACATCGGACCGAGCAGGACCACCCGCATCGACGATGCCTGATCTGGGACGACCATTCGTGCATCCCCTGGCGTTCGCAACGGTCGGCAATGGAACGCCTCCTCGTTGGCGTAATCGAACTCCAGGCCACACGACCACTGCGTCGCGTCGCTGACGCCATCAACGACCACGTCGATCCGGACGTTCTCGGTTCGCTGTCTGTCTTCGTCGTCACGGGAGGTGTCACGGACATGGAGGTCATGCCACAGTTGACGGGCACTGGGTGCGGGTATGCCCGTGAGATCGCGCCGGTTGATCGCGACGCCCGGCCGCTTCTCCGGGGCCCCACTGCCCCGCTTCTCCAGCCATCTTCGCAGTCCGAGTTCCCAGAGCGTCAGCACCTGCAGCGCCGATGTCTTCCCCGAGTCGTTTGGCCCGATAAAGACCACAGGGTTGCCCAGCTCGACATCGATCTCGCTGAACTGCTTGAAGTTGCGCACGACGAGCCGTGTCAGCACGGTGCTGCCGCCTGCTCGAAGTAGGCCTTCCACTTCAGGTTCACGCTGATGGTGTCGAAGGGCAGATCGCCGACATCCTCGAACGCCCGCCGCACGTAGCGGACTTCCTTAGCCGTCGCATCGTCAACCTCGACGAGGGCTAGGACGTGTGTCTCGGGCTTGTTGCGACCGACCCCGACCTCGCTCCGGGTGACACAGAAGGTCTCCGCCCCGGCCATGCGACCCTTCACCTCGATGAACCAAAGCGTGCCGTCGTCGTCCTTCGACTCGATGTCGTAGCCCTTGTTGTTGGGCGGCATCTCGTGGGGGGTCCGCCCCATTCGGCGTTCGGCGGCCAGCACGGCGTCGACGGCCGCCCGCTCGGTGATCGTCCGCTCATGGGCGTGGTCAGCGACCTCGTGCAACGGCGTCGCCTGCATCGAAGCCAACAGCCCTGCCGGGATGACGAGAGCGCCTCCTGACAACACTGGAGGCAACGGTGAGATCTGTCCCTCGGCGTCAAGCTTCTCCAGTCGGCGCTTGAGACGGCTTTCCAGGCCGTCGGCACGCTGGCGGGCCTTGGCCGAGTTCATGCCGCTCCTGGGCAACTTCCCAGCCAACTCCTTGTCCTTCAGCTGGTTGGCCCGGTGATCCCAATGCTTGATCTCCGACAGCAGGCGCTCTCGCACGGCGGCGGTGGTTCT
>JBBSGQ010000348.1:0-3692 GCA_038253965.1 Acidimicrobiales bacterium
AACTCGGCTCCTGGATTGGTATGTGCTATCCCAACCCGAGTCCGACGTTGGGCGAGCCCGCGTACTTCGCTCAGCAGGCCCGGAAGGCCGGACTGCATTACATGCGGCACCACCTCAGTCGTCTGCCTGTGGTCGTAGCGGCACGAGTCGGTCGCGAGTGGAGCATCTTTCGGCCCTCGCAAATGGTGGATGGCGGTTCGGGCGAAGGTCGGCCGCGTTGGGCGAGCTGGTCAGGGTGGGGCATGCTCCTCGTGCTGGTCGCATCCGGAGCGGCTGGAACGTGGATCCTGGCCCGGCGGCGCATGCCGCTCATCCCGCTCCTCGCTCCGATCGTGACCCTCACGGCCGTGGCTGCATTCTTCTACGGCGGGGCCCGTTTTCGCGCCCCGGTCGAGATCTCCGTTCTCTTGCTCGCCACGGTGGCCATTGATGGCCTGATAGCCACTGCCGGCCGATCCAGGAACACCTCCGACGTTCCTGAACCCCGCCGGGGCCAAGGCGGCGCGGAAGCGACCAAGTCCGGCGTCATGGCAACAACTCGCATGGCAACAACGCGCTCGTTCTGCTGACCTACCACCGAGCCCCGCAAACTGCGGTCCGTCGGCTCGCCGCCTTAGGACGACGCCGCCCGGACCAGCTTCGGGATCAACCAACGCGCCTCGATGACCGCCGCTTCGGGCGTGAAGTGCCGCTCGTCGGGGCGAAGTCGTCTCCCGTCGACATCGACCGGGCAGGGCGGCCCACCCGGGCAAACGCGGCTCGCCATGTCGACCAGGACGACCTTGTCGCGATGACGGGCCGCGAACCGTTCCTCGATCTTGAGCCTTCCGTAGGCGGCATCGTCGATCTTGTTGTTGGTGTTGTCGGCGCCCTGCGCCTCGTTGGGCGCTGGCGCGGCTTCGGTGACCATCACGACCTTCGCCCCACCGGCGGTGATCCGGGTGAGTGCGGCGTCCATCCGTCGAAGCATCTCGTCGTCACCGGCTCTTGTGCCCGACACGAGCACCTCGCCGTTGATGAGCAGGTCCGATTTTTCCCAGATGCTCATTCGGAGCACCACGTTCGGCTTCAGTCTCTCGATCGCCGGGCGCATCGCCAGATCGACCATCTCAGGACACCGCTCGGTATGGCCCGGGATCTCCTCGTTGCGCGTGGCCGTGAAATGCCCGCTCGCGATACCGCAACCGAACACGGAGGCCTGAGCCACCTCTGCTGCGACCTGCAGACCGACCGCGGCCAGGCCGGGGAACAGACCGCAGGCGGTCGATTCGCCGACGAGCTGCACTCGCAGCCCGGACGCCGAACCCGGTGCCCCGGGAGGTCCGAGCCACCGTCGGTTCTGCTGACGCGTTGATCTGGTGTCGGCTCAGCCTGGTGCTGCGACCTCGAGACCGACGGTGGCGGCCGCGTCAGCCATCCGATGGTCGTACGTGACGATCGCCCGGAGGTCGCCTGCAATCGAGCGCGCCGAGGCAAGATGGATGGCGTCGAGGGAGCGGAGCACCGACTCGGGTGCCAGCGTCGATGCATCGTCCAGCAACTCACGGTCGAGATTGATCTGATCGACGCGACCAAGCTGCCGCCTAGCGTGCGCGATCGCCGCGGGCCCGCCACACGTCACAGCACGGACAACTTCCACTCGGGCCAACGCGCTCGTGACCCGGTCGTCCGTTCGATGTCTTCGGAGGAACCTGCGCAACGCGGCAGACTCTGCTTCGCGCTGCACCAGCTTCACGAGCGCTGATGAGTCCAAATACAGCTTCATCTCTCGTCGGCGCGAAGTGCTTCGAGAACGGCCGATGCGTCGACGTCATAGTTGCCAGGCATCTCATCGGCGACATCCGTCTCGTCATCGGCGGGTGTGACCTTGCCGCTCGCGATCATGTCCGCCCAGGCGTCGGTGGTCACGGGGACGAGACGGGCCACCGGTCGGCCTCGATCCGTGACCTCGAGGCTCTCGCCACGAGAGACGCGCTCGAGGTAGCGGCTGGCGTGCTGTCGCAGTTCCCGTACCCCGATCCGATCCGTGTGCTACATGGTAGCACGGACAGCTGGGCTCAGGGGGCCTGCGTGCTGCAATGCGGCGCTCCGTTGCGTTGCGAGTCCAATGGAGAACGGCGCCCGCGAGGCAGGACGAGGCAATCAGTCTCTTCGCAACGCCCTCGCCGCCACCCTCACCGGCGGAGACATCGAACGAGCGCTCCGCCCCTTCTACCACTCCCTCGGCGCCGACCACACCCGGCAGGCGCTTCACCTCCTACGCCGGACCTACCAATGGGCAGCCCCAACCGGCGGTCGAGCTGCGCGTCGTCGACCCGCAGACCGGTACTGAGCTCGCTCCGGGCGCGGTGGGCGAAGTTCAGGCCCACACACCTCGGCTGATGTCGGGATACTGGAACCTACCGGAAGCGACCGGCGAGGCACTCCTTCCGGGCGGTTGGTTCCGCACCGGCGACTTGGCCGAAGTCGACGAGGACGGCTACCTGTTCCTGCGGGACCGGCTGAACGACACCATCGTCTCCGGGGGCGAGAACATCTACCCAGCTGAGGTCGAGGACGCGCTGCAAAAGAACCCCGACCCGGTCAAGTCGCGGTCGTCGGCGTGCCCGACCAACGGTGGGGCGAGACACCCCACGCAGTTGTGGTTCGCGCGACGCGCTGCCCAGGCCGCAGGGCGCCTCCCATGGCTCCGGGCTCCGGGGCGGGGAGCCCGCCTTCTCGGGAATCGCACGGCATCACTCACCCGGTCCATCCGGGTGAGCAACGGGAAGCTCAAGTCCGCCACCTCGTGGGCTCCCGAGTTCCCCAGCGCACGCGAGGGCTGGACGGCCGCAGCGGAAGTCGTGCCGAGCCGAGGACACTGATGTGGAACTGCCCGCGCCGCCTGGACGGCCCGCGGTCGGTATCCCCAACCGCCGCATGCTTGGGGGATCGTCCCGGCTCGGCTGGCGGAGGTGAGCGGACGCCTTCACGTATGGTCCGCCTGTGTCGAGTCGGGTCGTCTTGGTGACGGGAGCGTCCGGTCTGGTGGGGACCTGGCTGCGAAAGACGGTTCCCGCTGACGCGGAGCTTGTCCCGTTGGCGCACCACACTTCGGTCCCGAGCTCGGCGTCGGTGACCGCCGACCTTCGTGACGCGCGGGCAGTCTCCGCTGTCTTCGCCAGTGTCAGACCATCGCTGGTCATCCACGCCGCCATGGCGGCAGATGCCGCATCGATCGTCGCAGCGACGACGAATGTCACCGAAGGCGCTTCGCTCGTCGGTGCCGATGTCGTCTACGTCTCGACCGATGCAGTCTTCTCGGGCGACGGTCGTCCACGTGACGAGAGTGCGCAGCCCGACCCCACATGGGACTACGGACGGTGGAAGGCACAGGCTGAGAAGGTGGTCTTGCGCGGACCGGCAGGGTCCGCCGTCGTTCGGCTCCCGCTCGTCGTCTCACTCGACCCCGAAGACCATGGCGTGGCGCGGATCCGCCGGGGAGCCCTCCAACGCCAGCCCACGGTGTGGTTCCACGACGAGATCCGGCAACCCGCCATGGCCTCGGACATCGCTGAGGGCCTTTGGCGGATTGCCTCGCTGGCGCCCGATCAGCGTTCGGGTACGTGGCAGTTGCCCGGATCAGAGAGCTTGAACCGATACGAGATCGCCCGGCGGGTCACCGACGCGTTGAAGCTCGATCCGAACTCGGT
>JBBSGQ010000349.1:0-3524 GCA_038253965.1 Acidimicrobiales bacterium
CTGCCAGTGGGGCATCTTCCTGCGCAACCACGACGAGCTGACCCTGGAGATGGTCACCGACGAGGAGCGCGACTACATGTACAGCGAGTACGCCAAGGACCCGCGCATGAAGCGCAACCTCGGCATCGCACGACGTCTGGCACCTCTTCTGGACAACGACCGTCGGGTGGCGGAGCTCTTCCATGGTCTGCTCTTCTCGCTGCCCGGCAGCCCGATCATGTACTACGGCGACGAGATCGGCATGGGTGACAACATCTTCCTCGGCGATCGGGACGCGGTGCGCACCCCGATGCAGTGGACACCGGACCGCAATGGCGGCTTCAGCACTGCCGACTTCGCCCAGCTGTACCTGCCGACGCTGATGGATCCGGTCTATGGATACGCCGCAGTCAACGTCGAGGCACACCTGCGGAACCCGGGCTCGCTCCTGCACTGGGTGCAGCGCATGGTGCAGGCCCGCCGGCAACACCCTGTGTTCGCCACCGGCGCGTTCGAGGTGCTCGAGACGGCGAACGCATCAGTGCTCTCCTATCTTCGCCGCCAGACTCGCGACGGTGAACCCGAGGACATTGTGCTGTGTGTCTACAACCTCTCGAAGGTGGCCCAACCGGTCGAGCTCAAGCTCGGCCAGCTCAACGGCAAGCAGCCCGTCGAGCTGTTCGGACGGGTTCCGTTCCCACTGATCGGCGAGCTTCCGTACTTCGTCACACTCCCGTCCTACGGCTTCTACTGGTTCAGCCTCGTAGATCAGCTCGGGGACGATCTGCGGTAGGGGGCCGGTAGCGTGCTGCCGTGGAAACCGGGATCCAGACATGTCACTGGCACCCTGACCAGCGAGCCGGTGTGATCTGTCAGCGTTGCGACCGACCGATCTGCCCGCGCTGCATGCATCAGGCGTCGGTCGGGTTCCACTGCCCGGATTGCGCCAAGCAGGGCGCGCAGAACGTGATCCAGGGCCCCGCTGCGCTGAGGCGGTCGGTGCCGGTCCTCACCCGCCTGCTCATCGGCGTCAACGTGGCTGTCTTCGTGGCCGAGGCGCTCTCCACCAAGGGTCGATCGGTGGGCGGCGAGATCGATTCCTTCTCGGTGCATGGCGGGCTGATAGCCAACGCTGTCCGGCTGAACGGCAGCGCCATCGGAGTGGCTCACGGCGAGGTGTGGCGCCTCGTCAGCTCCGGGTTCCTCCACTTCGGACTCATCCACATCCTGTTCAACATGTATGCGCTCTACATCCTCGGCACGTGGCTCGAGCGCTCGGGCGGCCGCGGTCGATTGGCTGCGGTGTACGGCGTGGCGCTGATGGCCGGTTCGCTCGGCGCGCTGATCCTCAGCCCGAACAACCTCACAGCTGGCGCGTCCGGCGCGATCTATGGGCTCATGGGAGCGTTCTTCGCCGCCGGCCGAACGCAGGGCATCAGCGTCCGCCAGTCCCCGCTGTTCGGGATCCTCCTTCTCAACCTCTTCCTCACATTCGGTTTGGGCGGCCTCTCCATCGGCGGCCACCTCGGCGGTCTGGCCGGTGGTGCCCTGGCCGGTTGGGTGCTGTTCGACTGGGCACCTCGGCGTCAGATGCCGGCCGCGGCTTCCTACGCGGTGTGTGCCGGGATCGCTGCAGCCTGCGTAGCCGGCTCGCTGTTGGTGGCCGCGCAGGCCCACACCGTCCTCATCCGCTGAGGGGTGAGCCCGTCTCGACGAGGTGCTTCAGCGTCCTGAGGTTGCGCCTCCACACCAGGCTCAGCACAGGTCGGCCCAACATGGTGCCGATGGGTCCACCCATCCACCATGGGAACCGGAGGCGCTCCTCCCATGCGAAGCGGGTGCGACCGCCGGCGCGCGGTGCAAGCGTGAACTGCCCTGCGCCTGTGACCAACCCACTGTGACGCACTCCCATCTTCCGCCGAGACCGCCATTGGGTGATCTCCATGCGGTCCGTGAGGCGGAAAGGCCCGATCCGGGTTTCGCAGTCGAACGTCGTGCCGACACCAGAGCGGCGATGTGAGGTGAACCGGATGGCCTCGGCGTCGACCATCCAGTCGACGTGGCGATCGATGTGACGGACCACCTCCCAGACCTGTGCACGAGGCGCGTCGATGAGCGTGCTGACCCGGATGCGTCCCACGGTGGGCGAGCCTAGGAGTGGCGCCCCATCGGCGCGGCCCACCGTGAGGTCGGTGCGCTCAGGCCGCTGTGGCCGGCATCAGCGCGCCCGCCTCAGTCCTACCCTGGTACGTACACCGACACGTGGGCCGGGCTGTCGTCGTCGAAGGGCTCGCCGCGCCAGCCCGCCGCCCGGCTTTGCAGTGTGAGCCCAGCCTCGTTCGCCATCGCATCGAGCTCGTCCGGTCCGGCGTGGCGGATGTGCCAAGGCCGCAGGCGGATCCCGGCCTCGGTGATGTCGATGTACTGGCCGAGCAACTGCCGATCCGGTCCGCTCAGGGTGACGCTCAGGACCACCCGGTCGACAGCGACTGATCGAGGCACGACGACGTCGGTCGGTCCGATGCGGTCAGGGTCGGGCACGAACGCCTCGACCACGAACCTGCCCCGGTCGGAGAGCAACGTCGCGATGTTGCTGAAGCACGCCTGTTGAGCACCCGGGGCAGTCAGGTTGAACAGCGTGTTGTACGCGACGAACACGAGCGAGAACCGGCGGTCATCGAGCTGGGGGTCGACCATGTCGCCGGCGATGGTCTCGACCAGTCCACCACCGGGTTTGGCCGCCAGTCGTTGCAACATGGCGACCGACGCGTCGACCCCTGTCACCTGCAAGCCCGCGTTGGCCAACGGGATGGCGAGACGTCCTGTGCCCACCCCCAGCTCGAGCACCGGGCCCGAGCCGGCCCACCCTTGGAGGGCTTCGACGCAAGCCGCCGTGTCAGTTATCTCGCCGAACCAGTCGTCGTACACGTCGGCGATCCGCTCGCCGTAGGTCGCCTCGTCGAACCCCTTCACGACGCCAGTGTCGCAGCCAGCGGCCGGCCGATCCGCCAGTCGAGTCGGATCGACGTCGACCCAGCCGGCAACTGAGGACCACCAGCGCAACGACCTCGTAGCCTGGTGACCATGTCGGCCTACCTCGACCATGCGGCGACGACGCCGATGCGACCCGAGGCGGTCGACGCCATGATGCCATTCCTCGCCGGCACGTTTGGCAACCCGTCGGCATCGCACCGGTGGGGACGCGATGCCCGGCGCGCGCTCGACGACGCGCGGGACACGATGGCCGACGTCCTCGGCGCCAAGCCCGGTGAGGTGGTGTTCACGTCCGGCGGGACGGAGGCCGACAACCAGGCCATCGTCGGTGTGCTCGCTCGATCTGGTGGGCTGGCCGTCTGCTCGGCGATCGAGCATCACGCGGTGCTCGAGCCGGTGCAGCGAGCCGGAGGTCGGGTCGTGCGGGTGAGGCCTGACGGCTGTGTCGACCTCGACGCCTTGACCGATGCGCTCGACGAGGACGTTGCCGTCGTGTCGATCATGCTGGTGAACAACGAGGTCGGCGTGATCCAGCCGTTCCGCGCCATCGC
>JBBSGQ010000350.1:0-3452 GCA_038253965.1 Acidimicrobiales bacterium
CCGCCAATGGCTGGCTCGCCACGACGCTGCGCCGACCGAGAGAACCATCACCGGGCGTTCGGTCGAGCAACTCGAAGTTCGCCGCATGGAACTCGACGCCCTGTTCGACACCGCTCCCCCCGACCAACGCCCCCTGATCGCCCAACTCCGGGCCGGCGACCAACTCCCGTTCGACAACACCGCCCAGGTCCTGGACCAGGCGCTCACCGACCAAGGCGACCGGCAACAATGGATTCTCACCCACTGGCCCCACGTCGTCGAATACGCCGAGACCGAACGGGCCCTCACGCCCGAGGTCGCGCTATTCGTCGACGACAGGCTCGTCTCCGAGGAACAAGGCCTCGGGCTGTGATCCGGTGCACACGCTGCCGCAGACGCTGCGAGGACCAAAAACCTCTGGACTCGGACGCCGGGTCTCTCGGGAGCTCCATTGGTGCCGTGTCTCAGGGGCCGATGAAGGACTGTCGTCCCTGTTCAGCGCGTCTCCTAGGCGGATCGCTGGTGGTCAAGTTGACCCGTTGCGTCGCCCAGCACGTCGCCCGCGACGCCACCGCCCTCCTTGCGCTGAATGCGGGCTCAAACACGCAGGACAGACACTGCACATGGCGACCTCCGCTTGTCTGTGGCGTCCAAATTGGAGAAGGCCGTCGGAGATTCAGCGGTGGGATCTCAGCGGGGATGGTGGTTACCGAGCAGCCCGGGAAAGACGTCGCGCCGTGGGGCGGGGTGGGGCCAGTGGTGGCCGGCGTTGTAACGCTCGGCCATGGTGGTGGTCCAGTGGCGTATGGCCTGCTGGATAACTTCGTAGACACGAAGGTCGGTCTGCTCATCGACGACTTGGAGGACACGGCGCAGGGTTTCCAGGAGCGGGTCGTTGCATTGCCAGACGTCGTCGGGGTCGGGTGCGCCGGTGTCGCGGCTCCGTCGTTCGGTGGTCCACCAGCGCAGGGCTTCTTCGATGGCGTCCCAGACGTCGAATTCGGGTCGGATACCGCGGCGCAGGTAGTCGACTGCTGCTACCAGGTCGAGCAGTCCGATGCCACCGTCGCCGGGTGGCTCACCCCGGTCAATGTGGGCGGAAGATGTCAACCTCTTTGGGACAGGTTCTTCACGGATTCTTTGAGTCGGGCGTCTCCTCGGTGGGCTTGTTGATCCACGCGGCTTCGGGGAGCGGTCGGGGGGCGGGTGGCTTGCGGACGAACCGTTCGGGGTGCGCGGCGTAGGCGGTGTCGAGCACCGTGGCGCGGTGCGCCTGGATGGTCTCGGCGCGGCCGTAGTGGACGTCGGCGGGCGTGTGGAACGCGATGCCGGAGTGACGGTGCTCGTCGTTGTACCAACTGAAGAACCAGTTGCAGAACTGGTGTGCGTCTTCGAAGCTGCCGAAGCGGCCAGGGAACTCGGGGCGGTACTTGAGGGTCTTGAACTGGCTTTCGCTGAACGGGTTGTCGTTGCTCACGTGCGGCCGGCTGTGGCTCTTGGTGACGCCGAGGTCGGCGAGCAAGAACGCGACCGGCTTGGATGCCATCGAGCTGCCCCGGTCGGCGTGCACGGTCAGCTGGTCACGGGCGACGCCCTGCTTGGCGATGGTGTCGGCCAGGAGCCGTTCGGCGAGGTGTGCTCGTTCGGCGCGGGCCAGCATCCAGCCGGGCACGTAGCGGCTGTAGATGTCGATGATCACGTAGAGGTGGTAGTAGGTCCACTTCTCGGGGCCCAACAGCTTGGTGATGTCCCAGCTGTAGATCTCATTCGGCTTGGTGGCCAGCAGCTCGGGCTTCTTGGCCGGCGGGTGCGTCGCCAGGCGGCGTCGCTCGCGCACCTCGTCGTTGGCCCGCAAGATCCGGTACATCGTCGACGTCGACGCCAGGTAGACGCCCTGGTCAAGGAGCTTGGCGTACACCGTGGCCGGTGCCTCATCGACGTGCTCGTCGGAGTGCAGCACCGTCAGCACCTCCTTGCGTTCCACCTCGTTCAGCGCCCGTGGCTGGGGCTTGGGGACACGCTCGGGCCGCGCTGGCGGCGGGCTGCGGCGATGCCAGCGGTAGTGGCTCTGGCGGGGTCGGCCCACCGCGGCGCACGCCGCGGTGGTACCCACGATGGGGGCGAGCTCGTCGATGGCCTCGTCGATCAACTCGTCTCGCCGGTCTTGGTCGTCGCGCTGTCGGTGGCGAGTTCCTCCAACAGCGCAGAGAGCTTTCCCTGGACTTCGAACACCCTGCGGGCCTTGCCCTGGTCGTCCTCGAGCCGGGCGACGCGCGATCGCTGCCGGGCGTTCTCCCGCTCGACCGGATCGACCGGCGGCCGGCCCGGCTTGGCGGCCAGCGCCTCGAGCGCACCCCGGTCACGTTGCTTGCGCCACTCCGACAACAGCGACGTGTACAAGCCCTCCCGTCGCAACAACGCACCCTTGCCGTCGCGGTCGAGGGTGTCGTACTCGGCGAGGACGTCGAGCTTGTACTTCGCCCGATACCGCCGGCGCGTTGCCCGCTCGGGCACCTCAGGATCAGGATCGTTCACTCGCCCAGCATGGGCGCGCGTGTCATCAGGGGTCGAGATGGCGATCGCCATCGGGGGGTCTCCGTTCTTGCCCTCTCGGCTCAGTGATTCAGCGTTCGAGCTGACTCACCCGAGGTTGACACAGAGGGGGGTTCAGGGATGCTCGGTCGATGCAGTGGTCATCGGTGAAGTCCTATGAACTGAGTCGGATCGCCATCGAGATCGGCTGGTTCCACTGGAGCGGTGATTGTCGGCGTGGCCCTGGTAGCACGCTCGATTGGTTCGGGGAGCATGGCGAGCAGGGATTCGGCGTCGCCGATGTCGAACACAGAGCTGGCGATGGAGGCCGCAGTCAGCTTCTCGATTCCGGTCTCGGTGATCCCGGCGGCTTCAAGACACTGGGCGACCTGTCGTGGTTCGAGGTGAGCGGTTTCGGTGGCGAGCTTGGTTGTCGCTTCGAGGTCGCGGTCGCACCGCTCCCACAGTGTTTCGACGACGAGTTGCGGGGTGGCGCCGGCATCGTTGAGCACAGTGGCGGTCTCGGCGGGGGAGAGCCCGTACTGCTCGCTGGCCCCGGCGACGTACTCGGCGTGGGCGCCGTGCCGGATGGCCAGACCGATACCCTCGCCGGGTTCATCAACCAAGACCTCGAGGCCTGCTGCGAAGGCGTCGACAGTCGGGGCATGGGCAACGAGATGAGCGGAGATGGTGCCAGTCGCATGGCCGGCGGCGGCCATCGTTCCTGCTGCCAGTTCCCACAGGTGGGGCTCGGCCGGCAGGGTACGCAGCACATCGCGGGGCCGGCTGCCCATGATCTCCACTGGGGTGCACCCAGCGGCTCGCATCTCCGCCGCTGTCGCGTCAAGCGCCTCGGCCGCTTTGACCAACGGGAGGTCCCAACGGTCGTGCAGAGCTCTGATCCCGTCAGGCATCGGCACACCGATCACCGGCAGCAGGCC
>JBBSGQ010000351.1:0-3450 GCA_038253965.1 Acidimicrobiales bacterium
ATCACCGCCGAACAAGGCCAAGCCATCGTCGCCCAGCGTTACCAAATCCCACCGGAAGTCCGCGCCGCTCGCCGTTCGATCTCGAAGGTTTCCAGCGCAACGCGCAGGGACGAACGGGTCAAGAAAGGAGTCGCTGAGCGCCCAAGACACCGCTCGCCCCCACACCAGAATGAACCCCCCTCCACGACCTTGACAACGATTAGGAACTCAACGGGCCCGAGCTCATCGCCTGGGCGTTGCGCGACTGGTGCCGGCTCAACGGCACCATCACCAGCTACATCGAACCCGGCTCACCCTGGGAGAACCCCTTCGTCGAGAGCTTCAACGGCCGCGTTCGCGACGAGCTGCTCAACATCGAAGAGGTCGCCACCCTCCTCGAGGCCCAGGTCGTCATCGAGGCCTGGCGAGTCGAGTACAACACCTATAGACCTCACTCGTCCCTCGGTGGCAACACGCCCGCCGAGTACGCCGAGAGATGGACCATCAACCAACCAGCACTCCCATGACAGCTGGACCACTCAAAAGGGCCCCCTCACTCACGGTGCGGCATCCCGTTGATATAGCGGTGTCGTGGCAGCAGTTCTGCGCCTCAGCCGAACGCAAGGCCCGGACCGTCGAGGCGAACATGCTGCGCTGGCAACACATGGTGCTCCAAGTGCTTCGCTCGACCGACGACGTGAAACACAGAATCTTCGTTGAGTACGAAGACCTGGCGAGGACGCCACTCGCTTATGCGGAGCGGCTGGCATCCTTCCTCGACGACAGCCTCGGCGTCTCGACACCATCTCTAACGGTCGAGCGGATGGGCGCGACCTGTGATCCACAGCTCTGGCGGAACCGAGACGGCCGCCGGAACGGAGACGATCGCGTGAGCGTTGCACAACAGGCCCTCTACGACCTCCAACGCACGCGAGTAACCGAACCGAGCGCCCCGCCCGGCAACTACCCCATGCCCCTGGGCTGGCACGCACAGGTCATGGCCGAAGAGGCCCGCGAAGGGTGACCACATCACTTGCTCGGCACATGGATGTCCCACAACGCCCGATCGAGCGCGCTGACAGACTGCCTCGATGGCGAGTACCGGACTGATCCGATGGGCCACCGTCACGCTCGACTGTTGGGACGCTGAACCGCTTGCGCATTTCTACGCCGGGCTCTTCGGCTGGGAGAACACGGCTCGTGACGGCGCAGGCTGGGTCCAAGTTCGCGATCCGCGTGGCGGTGTCGGTCTGAACTTTCAGGCCGACGACTCCTACGAGCGACCGACGTGGCCCGAACAGCCTGGGCAGCCGACGAAGATGATGCACTTCGAGGTCCTCGTCGAGGACCTCGAAGCTACTGTTCACCTGGTCATCCGGTCCGGAGGTAGAGAGGCTCCATACCAACCCCCCGATCGCGACCGCACGCGGATCCGAGTGATGCTCGACCCCGCCGGACACCCGTTCTGTCTGTTCATGCACGGCGAGTGACGACTGAGGCTCGTGGGCGACCGTCGCCGAACGCTGCCGGGTCGCGGCTGCTGACCTCACCAAGGGTTCGGCAACACAAACCCGCTCGGCACAGGCGGGGACCAGGTGGTAGTTACGGCGCATGCCGACCGCAGATGAACTGGCTCGCTGGTACGCAAATGCTTGGAACGAGCGGGATGCGCGCAACCGACGTGCGCTCCTCGAGCGGGCGTGCAGTCCAGGGGTCAGGTTCCTCCAGCAGGGCTGGGAACACGAGATCGTCGGTGTCGATGAGCTCGACCGCACCATCGCCGAGTTTCAGGCAACCTGGGCCGACGGAGTCGACGTTCGGGTAGAGCTGACCACTCCAGTCGACTCGCATCATGGGTTCGGTCGTGGAGGGTTCGTCTGGATCTTTGGGGAGGACCGCAGCTATGGCACCGACTTCGCTGAACTCGGCGACGACGGCAGGATGAAGTCCATCGTGGTCTTCGCCGATTCGGGTCCGGCCGTATCAACGCGCGATACCACCGGCTAGAGAGAGACCCGCTGACGCCAAAGGCAAACATGGCGCAGTTCGCCTATCTGATCCGACTGTCCCCGAACGCCGATCAAGGAGCGCATAAGTGCCGCTTCTGAGCACATCGCCGAGGTCGTCGCGCGGTTGAGAATCGCTCGGTATCGATCGTCCACCGACTGTCCCTGATAACGGCGGGAGGAGTCGCGTCGAGGAGAGGGAGAGGCGTCTGGTCATTCTAAGCCTGTGAGCGTATGTCTTGGAGATGATGGACGATCTCGTGAGCGGTGTGCACGGCGACCCATCTGAGGTTCCGTGTTGTCGGTTCGGGGAAGCTGTATGCGATCGATTGGTCCCAGTCGGCGGTGCCGAGCCGATCAAGGACTCCCACGAAGAGAAGGGCGGCCTGTTCCACCTGGATCGCTACGTTGCGTGGATCCTGCTCGTTGTAGCCGTCGTGTTCGACCCGCTCGTCGCGGCCCATCGGCTGCGATTCGACTCCGTGCCCGCGCCGAGCCTTCAGCACTCGTTCGCGCTGCACAAGCAGAACGTCGCGAATGTGGCACGCATACTCGAGGCGAGACCACACGGGCGGCCGCGGCCGTGACCGGACGGAATCATCTGGTGCGCTGCTCACGATCGTGGCAACGGCCCGCGCCGCCGCGGTCACCTGGGTCGCGGCGTGCGACCAGCTGGTTTCGTCGTAGTGCCACGCGAACGGAGTGCTCGCGTTGGGGCCCTCGACATCAAGACCGAGGAGTGGAAACCCGCATTCAGGGCATTGCGGCATCGTCAGCAAGGTACCTCGGCGCTGTCTCCGTCAGCATCGGCTCACGGTCACGACAGGTTCGGTCAGCGCCGTCCTGCATTCGGCCGGTCAACGCTCGCGGGTGCCAACCGATCCTCGCTGCCGGCTCTCTAGGCCGCCCAGCGCGCCGAGCGATCCCGAACGCCTCGGATCTGGGCGAGAAGCGCGCGGAGCGGGCATCATGCGCTCGTCGCCAACCCGCTCCGGAGGAGGTGCACAGTGTCGGACGATGGATCGGAGGGCGTGGGCGAATCGGCGGTTGGTGCGGCCTTGATGCGCGCCCGCGAGAGCGCACGCCCTGATGCGCTGTTCCACGACCCGAACGCCGCTGCGTTCGCGACCGCCGCGCCGCCGATCTTTGAGGAAGGGCCAACGGTTGACGACGATCCCGCTATGGCCGGACTCGAAGCGCCTTCGAGGAAGTTGTTGCGGTTCGGACACGCCGGGCGCTTGTCGGCGACAGCTGAGCGGTCAGTCGTTTCGATCGGTCGGCGGGCTGAGCGTCCTCGTCAGGGTGTGACCGGCCGAAGGAGCATCTCTTGGGCCATTGACGCGACGATCTGGCCCTGGGTGTTCCGGATCACGCCTCGCAGGGTTCCGCGGCCGCCGGCGTTGACGAGGCTCTGCACGTCCTGGAGGAGCCAGTCGTCGGCGCGGGCGTGTCGGTGGAACCAGGC
>JBBSGQ010000352.1:0-3321 GCA_038253965.1 Acidimicrobiales bacterium
CACAGTGGCGTCTTCGTCCAGGGTCAGCCCGAGCTTGCCGGCGCCGATCTTGTACGAGCGTTGTGGCGTCGCGACCTCGACCTCGGTCGACTCGTACTGCTTGCTGATGTTGCGCACGGTCGCCGCCAGCTCGTCCTCGGGCATTCGACCGACATCATGACCGGCGAGACGGACGTTCCGAGGCACTTTGCCGCTCGCTCCGCCGGTGTCGACGGCCCATGCGGCAACCAGCAGGATCGCGACCAGGAGTGGGATACCGCAACCCAACAGGGTCTTGGTGCGCGGGGTCGCCATGAGTTCACCTTGGCACGCGGAGCCCATCCTCGGCCCGCCGGCCCGCTGGTTGCGGGCATTTCGTCAACCGTTTGCCATGATGTGATATCGCAGCGTCCGGGGTCGCCGGAGCGCACATGAGACGACGCACGGCCGAGCGCCGGCGAGGGGAGTGGTAATGGCTGGCATCTGTGAAGGACGGGTCTGCATAGTGACCGGGGCGGGGCGGGGCATCGGCCGTGAGCATGCGCTGATGCTCTCTGACCAAGGGGCCAAGGTCGTCGTCAACGACATCGGTGGCGAGATCGACGGCAGCGGGCGCTCCACCGGTCCAGCGCAGGACGTCGTGGATGAGATCGTGGAGCGAGGTGGCCAGGCGGTGGTCAACGGCGACGACATCTCCGATTGGGATGGAGCCAAGCGCCTCATCGACCAGGCGGTCGACGCGTTCGGCGGCCTCGACGTCCTCATCAACAACGCCGGCATCCTGCGCGACAGGATGTTGACGAACATGACCGAGGCGGAGTGGGACGCCGTCATCAAGGTCCATCTCAAGGGAACGTTCGCACCTGCCCGCCACGCCGCCGCGTACTGGCGGGAGCGGGCCAAGGCCGGTGAGACCAACGATGCCCGCATCATCAACACATCGTCGCCCTCGGGCATCTACGGCAACGTCGGCCAGACGAACTACGGCGCCGCGAAGGCCGGCATCGCATCGTTCACGGTCATCGCCGCAAAGGAGCTCGGTCGCTACGGCGTCACGGTGAACGCGATCGCCCCGGCTGCCCTGACCCGCATGACCGAGAACCTCGGCATGGGCCAGGCAGACGAGGAGACGAAGGAGAAGATGTCCCCTCGCTGGATAGCGCCGATAGTCACTTGGCTGGCATCGCCCGAATCCAAAGACGTGACAGGCCGGGTGTTCGACGTGACCGGCCAGGCCCTGTCGGTGGCCGAGGGTTGGCATCGTGGTCCGACAGCAGAGCCGGTGGATGATCCCACCGAGCTCGGACCGGTGGTCCAGAAGCTCGTCGCCGAAGCCCGCCCCAACGCCAACATGTTCGGGTACGACGAGAAGAGCTGACGGACCGGGCGGTCGAGCGGAGCGTTCAGAGAACCGGGCGGCGCGCAAGATCGAGCAGCCGAGGAGCGAGCCAGCGCCAGACGATGGGGCTCGAGCTGGGCGAGAAGTGGATCCCGTCGGGCCGGAGCTTGATCCCGTCGATCTTGTCGACAGCCCGACCGCCTGGGCATACGAACTTGGCGAAGTCCACGAGCTCTATCTGATCCCTGTGCCGTTGCGCGAACTCCTTGAACACCCCGTTCACCCATCGCAGCCGCTCAGGATCGGTACGAGGCGAGTTCACGCCGCTCTCCTGCACGTTCGGCTGGTAACAGGGCACGCTGAGCAGCGCCACCCGTGGTTTCACGCGACTGTTCAGGATCGCCAGGCCGTCTGCGAGCGAGTTGAGCAGCGCGGTTCGGTATGCGGATGTGCCGACGTTCAGACGCTTCTCGCCGACCTGGTGGTCGTACACCTCCCACGCCCCCAAAGTGATGAGCACAACATCGGGGGAGGTCTGAGCGGCGCGGCGCCAACGGTCGGACCAGGCCCGGCAGTGCTTGCCCTCCATGTCGGGGGAGAAGACCTTCCCGTCGAGCCAGTAGTCACCGGCCATCACGCCGCAGCCGAGCCCCGGTCCGCCGATGACTTGCATGCCGACGATGCGGGGACCACCGACGACCAGCGAGTAGCCGACTGAATCACCGGCGATCGCCACGCGAGTGTCCCGGTCGCTCGGTGCGGGTCGCGGTGCATCGGGGCCGGTGGGCGGGGGGTTTGCCGGGGAAGCCGTCGAAGCGACTGTTGCGGGCACGATCACCACCTGGCGTGCCGGGGGATCATCGGCGCCACCGAAGCCGACCACCGCACTCGTCCCGCCGGCGCTCGCGATCAGGAGGATCACTGCAGTGCACCCTGCAGTTGCTCCACTGATCGACATCGCCTTCAGCGACCCTGTCCTTGCTCTGCGCACCGGCATCTCCACGAACTTGTACGAGAGAAGCGCGAGCCCGAACGTGGCCGCGAGGCGGTAGACGAACAGCGCAAGCCCTGTGTGGCCGACGCGGTCGGCGTTGAGGTAGACGTCCACCGGCCAGTGCCAGAGGTAGAGCCCATAGGAGATGCGTCCGATGAATCGGAGGGGTCGGGGCCGCAGCAGGCGCTGCACCAGGTCCGGGGCGGGATGGATGACCGCCAGGATCACCGCGACCCCCGCAAGCGCGAAGAGGGCGATCCCACCATCGCGGTAGAGAAACCGGTCGCCGTCGTGGAAGTGAACGAACGCGAACGCCAGGTAGCAAAGGCCCAAGACACCGGCCACCCGCACGCCCACACGGCCGAGATCGCTGCGGATCGAGCGACGGTGCATGACCAGCGCCAGAGCCGAGCCGAGCAGCAGCGTGTGAGCCCGAGTGTCGGTGCCGTAGAAGGATCGTCCTGGATCACCGAGTCGGGGGGTGAGGATTCGCATTGCCGTCACCGAGGCTGCAGTGAGGAACAACACAGCGCAGAGCACCGCCGAGCGTCGGCCTCGGAGGAGGGTGAACATTCCTCCAAACAACAAGGGCCAGAGCAGATACCACTGTTCCTCGACTGCGAGCGACCACATGTGCTTCAACGGCGAGGGCGGACCGAACGACGCGAAGTACGACTGCTTCGTGACGATGAATCGCCAGTTGGCGAAGTATCCGAGGGTGGCCAAGCCGTCCCAGCGCAGCGATTGTCGAGCGGAGTCGGCGGCGACGAAGTGGATGTACACCGCGATGGCCACCAGAACGAACAACAGCGCCGGGACGAGACGCCGGAAGCGCCGTATCCAGAACGCGCGCAGGTCTATCCGGCCGGTGCTCTCCCGCTCCCGCAGCAGGAGGCTCGTGATCAGGAACCCCGAGAGGACGAAGAAGAGGTCAACGCCGAGAAACCCGCCAGGCATCCATGACACGTCGCTGTGATAGAGGATCACCGCGACGACCGCGACCGCTCGC
>JBBSGQ010000353.1:0-3184 GCA_038253965.1 Acidimicrobiales bacterium
GCGGATCGGTGAACCAGTAGCGGAAGCCGAGCATCCGCTGCTCGATCGCAGTCCGCAACGCGGGACTGATGGCGTGCCGGTGGCCCGACCACAACGCAACCAGGTGCAGCAGGTCGAAGTCGCTCGTGTCCTCGAACCGGTCGATCTTGTCGAACGCCGATTTGAAGTCCGTCGGTTGCACAGTCGATGGGTCGAACGCGAACGACGGGTCGCGTTGGGCCCGGGCCAAGTGGGCGAGGACGTTGGTAGGCGAACCCAGGTCGAGCGACTCGGTTGCGAAAGCCAGGTAGCCGTCCTGCCGGCTCTGCCACCAGTGCCGGTCGACGTACCCGTTTCCCCGGCCGAGCGGGCCGCCTCCGCTCGTATGTGACGTCGGTTGACAGCCGACCGCGGTCACCAGGATCAACAACGCACTGATGGCCGTCGCGACTCGTCGCACGAGTTCCCCCCAATCGCCCCGGCCGGCGCGGGCGCACCATTTCGAGACCGATCCGACTATGCGTACCACTCGGCCAGGCGGTTGCGCCACGCGTTCGGTCTTCTTGATGACCCCGACTGGGCCTACGGGCCGACTGGCCGGTGAGCACCGCTCGGCGCGAGGAGTTCGCCTCGGCTCAAGTAGCCGGCGTGCTCGTCCCCCGCAGGTCGAGTACCAGCTGAGCGCCAGTGTCGATGACCTCGACGCTCGCGCCCAGGCCAGCGGCAGCAGCCGTCGCCGCGAGCTGGTCCAGCCGAAGTCGGGCGTTGTCGTCGGCGTTCCAGTCTTGTCCCGACACAACTATCGGATCGCGCAGGTCCACCGTGACGTGTTCTGAGTTGTAGGCGAGAAGGGCCGCCGCTTCCAAGACCACCAGGAGTGTCGTGAGCGGATAGCCATCGGGTACAGGTTGGCTTCTAGCCAGCGTGGCCTCCACGCCGACCTCCTCGCGCAGTCGCTCGAGGTCGCGCTGCACGGCTTGGGCCAGCTGCTCGCCATGGGCAGCGTCCACCACGCCGCGCTCGTCGGCTCCGGCGTTGACCACGTCGGCCCATTGCCGTTCGACTCGAGCCAACAGCAGGCTCCAGGCGGCGTCTATGTCGTGTTCGGCTCGGTGGTCGCTGGAGAGGCCGGTATCGCTTGCCTGCAGCTCGGTCAGCTCGGCCTCGAGTGCTGCGGCGCGAGCTGTTGCGTCGTTCAGCGCGATGGTGTCGGCAGTCGACGCCGCTTCGAGGTCGGTGACCCGCGCCGATGTCACCTCGAGCTGGGTGGTTAGGGACGCGACGGCCGCGATGTGCTGTTGTGCAGATGTCTCGGCGTCGCGCCGAGCATGATCGGCCTCCTCGGCACGTTCAGCGGCCTCTGTGACCTCGCGGCGGGCCTGTTTGAACGCCCCGGGCCGGAAGCGCTCCAGTGAGGCCGGCCAGATGTCTGGGGTCTGCTGGGACGACGGCTGATGCCGCCACCGGCGCGCCCTCCTGGATCGTCCCAGAAGGACGGCGGCGACGATGACGGCAAGGGTGAGGATTGCGAAGAAGGCGGCGGTCACCTCGCGACCGTAAGAGATCGTCGGCGTGCCGTGCCGGCCACACCACCGGCTCGGCTAGCTGCGTGGTTGACGAGGGGCTTGGAATGAACGATCATTCCTTTGTCGTGCGAACCGTCGATCCTGACGCCAAGGTGGCGGCTCTGTTGACCGCAGCAGCCGAGCTGTTCGCGGAACGCACCTATGCCGGCACGGCGGTGCCGGCGGTGGCTGAACGAGCCGGAGTCGGCCTGGGCACCGTGTACCGGTACTTTCCGAGCAAGCAGACGCTTGCCAACGCGGTCTTTCAAGACGCCAAAGCAGCGATGACGGCTGCGGTGGTCCCTGCGGTGGACGCGGGGGTCACGGTGGCCGGTGAGTTCCGGCGATGGTGGGATGGGCTGGTCGGCTTCGCCCGTGAGAATCCGGCGGCCTTCCGCTTCCTCGAGACTCAGGACCACGAGGAATACCTGGACGAGGCGAGCCGAGCGGTGGCGGCCGAGCTCGACGCCGCCGCTGCGGCGTTCGTTCGCCGGTGCCAAAGACAGGGAGCTATGCGACCGGGCCCCCCGGAGTTGATCGTCTCGATGGTGTTCGGCGCCTTCGTCGGGCTGCAGAAGCTCACCGACGCGCGATCCCGGCCGCTCTCGGCGCAAGATCGCCGTTGCGCCGCCGACGCAGCGTGGGCCCTCGTTGCCGTCGAGCAGAATCACACTCCGCCGCCAACCACCCGTTCCAGTCACCGATAGGACCATCCATGAGCATCGCCCTCGTCACCGGAGCATCGGGAGGCATCGGCCTCGAGATCGCCCGGCTCCTCGCGCCCGACCACGACCTTGTGCTGGTGGCCCGATCCGGTGACCAGCTCACACGCGTCGCCGACGAGGTGGGCGGAGCGCAGACCATCGCCGTCGACTTGTCCCAACCTGGCGCGGTCGCACAGGTCGTCGATCAGGTGCCCGCAGTCGACGTCTTGGTGAACAACGCCGGTGTGGGCGACTTCGGGGCGTTCATCGACGCCGACGCGGACAAGCTCACGTCGATGATCGAGCTGAACGTCGGTGCCCTCACCGGGCTCTGCCACGCCTACCTGCCGGGAATGGCCGTCCGCAGCCAGGGACGGATCTTGAACGTGGCATCGTCCGCGGCGTTCCAGCCCGGCCCGTTGATGGCCACCTACTACGCCACGAAGGCGTACGTGCTTTCACTCAGCGAAGCCCTGGCCGAGGAACATCGCGGAACTGGCGTGACCGTCACGGCTCTGTGTCCAGGCCCCACCGCGTCGGGGTTCCAAGCCGGGGCGGCGATGGAGGACTCCAAGCTGGTGAGCGGCAAGCGGCTGCCGACCGCTGCGTCGGTGGCGGCGTTCGGCCTGGCCGCCATGCGGCGAGGCGACGTGGTCGCCGTGCCGGGACTGACCAACAAGGTCATGGCCGCATCGATCCGATTCACGCCCCGACCGGTCGTGCGTCGTCTCGTCCACCGCATGCAACAACCGGGAGCAACCAGATGATCGTGATCGCCGGTACGGCCCGAGTCCGGCCGACTCACCGCGACTCTGCCATCGACGCCGGGGCCATGATGGCGCGCCAGAGCGAGTCAGAACCCGGCTGCGACGCCTACCGGTTTGCCATCGACATCGCTGATGACCACGTCATCCACCTGTTCGAACAGTGGACCGA
>JBBSGQ010000354.1:0-3025 GCA_038253965.1 Acidimicrobiales bacterium
ACCGTTGCACCCAGCGGAACAGCGTGACATGGTCGACCTCCACGCCGCGCTCGGCGAGCAGCTCCTCGAGATCCCGGTACGACGGGGCATCTCGTCGGTCAGGCCGTGGACACCGACGATCAGTGTGGGAGGTACGTCGGCCGCCTCGAGGTAGCCGCCCCATTGTGAGATCGACTGACCGTCACCGGCGAACACGACTGCCTCGGGCGGAGCCGGCGGGACGTACACCGTGACCTCCCGGCCACCGTCGTACTCGAACGTCCCAGTCACGAGCTCTCCTGCGATCGGGTCGGCACGCGCCGGTACCGGCGGTGGCTCGGGGGCCCCAGCGCCGACGCTCGTCTCCTCTTCCACAGTCGACTCCCGTCCCGCAAAGACCAGGCGCCACAACATCGTGCCAGGCTGCAGCGCGTCGCTTGCTCGGCAGCATCCCCGAACGCCTAATACACGGATGATCCATCTGGTATCCCCGTGTCTTTGGGACGGGGCCGGGAGCATGCGGGGATGAACCAGTTCCCGTGCCTGATTCGAAGCTCGACTCCGGGTGGGGAGGCCCTCTTCGCGCTGGGCGATCCGCTGGTCGATTCGTATCTGGCGTTCGTGGCTGGCCGGTCCCGGCCGAACACGCTGCGGTCGGTCGCCCATGATCTGAAGACGTTCTTCTCGGTCATCGACAAGGATCCTGGTGAGGTCGTCGCCGCGGACGTGTTCGACTTCGTCGCCGACCAGCGCGGCGATCGGACGGTGATCCGGATGCGCGATGGCGAGTCCGGGCTGTCGGCGCGCACGATCGCCCGTCGGCTCTCGTCGGTCTCTGGTCTGTATGCGTATCTGGTCGCCCGGGGGGACACGCCGGTGCAGACCAACCTCCCGCGCGGGCTATCAACACGACGGCGAGGCGGTCGCCGTCAGCAGGCGCCGTTGGTGCGCGTCCCGCGCACGCTCCCGAAGATCTTGTCGCCGGCCGAGGTGACTGCGTTGTTGGGGGAGCTGCGCACGCATCGGGACCGGGCGATGGTCTACGCGATGGTGCTCGGAGGCCTTCGCCGCTGCGAGGTCCTCGGCCTCCGCCTCGGCGATGTACAGGTGCCGGAGCGGTCGCTGTTCATCGCCGAAGGCAAGGGCGGCCACCAACGCGTGGTGCCAATCTCGAACACGTTCTTCTCCTCGGTCGGCGACTACCTCCGCAGCGAACGGCCAAAGGGCTTCGGCACCGACCGGGTGTTCGTCACCTTGAAGGGCCCGAACCGCGGCCAGCCGATGACTGCTGATGGGGTCGACAAGATCTTCCAGGCCGCCCGGGCCCGGGCCGGGCTGGAACGGGCGACCTGTCATCAGCTGAGTCACACCTGTCTGACCCGGCTCCGTGAAGCGGGGATGGAACTCGAAGCAGTCCAAGCTCAGGCCGGTCACCGCTCGATCGAGTCGACCAGGATCTACTTGCACCTGACCGACGACTGGCTCGCCGATGAGTATCGGCGTGCCGCCGAACGCATCGACGCCGACGCCGCTGCTGAGCTCGTCGCGATGCAGGCGATCAACCGATGAGCGCCACATCCGAGGTCGCGGTCGAGGCGTGGTTCCCGACGAACGCGTCGAACCGGGAGTGGGCCCAACTGTCGACCCGGGCGCCGCAGCTCGTGGCCACCATGCGCCGCTATCTGCTGCAACTCACCACGTTCCTGGCACCTCGCAGTGTCGAGGTCGCCGACACAACTCTGCGGCAACTCGCCCGCTGGTTCACATCGTCAACGGAAGTGACCGTGGTCGCCGGCATCGAGCGCCGTCACATCGAGACTACAAGGTGTGGCTCGCCGCCCAACCCGGCCGCGCGGCCGGGCTGACGTTGGCGAAGAACACTCAGCGGCATCGGCTGCGAATGATCAGGATCTTCCTCGAGCGGCTCATCGAGTGGGACTGGCCCGACGCGCCCGGCCGCAACCCGATCCTGCACGGCGACATCCCGCACCGCAGCGAACCGATCCCGAGGTTCCTCACCGACCAACAAGCCGCCAAGTTCATGGCCGCGGCCCGCGCCCACCCGGTCGCCCGTTACCGGCTCGTTGCCCAAGTCCTGGCCCGCACCGGGCTCCGAGCCAGCGAACTCTGCGAGCTCGCCGCTGACGCCGTGACCCTCATCGGCGACGACGCCTACTGGCTGCGAGTGCCTGTCGGCAAGCTCCGCAACGACCGGATGATCCCGCTGCACCCAGAGGTGGTCGACCTCTTCGCCGAGTGGACCGCCGCCAACGCCGAACACATCCGCGCCTCCCGGCGGCTGCTCGCCGATGACCACATGCCCATCGACCGGCGGACCGTTCACCGGATCGTTGCCCGTGTCGGCGCGATCGCCGGGATCGACGACATGCACCCCCACCGGCTGCGCCACACGCTCGCGACCCAGGCGATCAACCGTGGCATGCGCCTCGAAGCGATCGCCGCGCTCCTCGGCCATCGCTCACTCGAGATGACCCTCGTCTACGCGCGGATGGCCGATCGGGTCGTCGCCGACGAATACGCCTCAGTGTGCGAACAGATCGCTGCGCTCTACAACACCGCCGCCACCCCCGGCGCGCTCCCCGCCGAGATTGAGACCGCAGCGATGACCCGGCTCCGTCACGAGTCCCACGCCAGGATGCTCGGCAACGGCATGTGCACCCGACCGGCCGAACTCGACTGCCGCATGGAAACCATCTGCGAGACCTGCGCCTACTTCCAGACCGGCCCGCAGTTCGTGCCCGTCCTGCTCCGCCAACGCGACCACGCCCGCACCCACCACCAGACCCACCGCGCCAAGCTCTACGACAACCTCATCACCACCGCAGAAGCGAGCTCCCCTTGACACCGATCCTGCGTATAACGCCGGGTTGAGGCGCATCCAGAAGCGCCGTTCGGAGTGGGTGTCCGACATCAGTCGGACGGCCTTCGGTGCTGGTGATAGGAGCGTCCTTCGAGGGTCCTTGGAGGGCACCCCAGGGGGCGACTGCCTGGGGCGCCTCTGGTATTCCTTGTGGCGGTTTTCACT
>JBBSGQ010000355.1:0-3001 GCA_038253965.1 Acidimicrobiales bacterium
GTCATGCCCGAACGGCTCACCATGAAGATGTCATCGTCTTCGTTGCAGGGGATGACCTTGACCAACTCGTCGCCATCTCGCAGGTTGATGGCAATGAGACCGGCCCGCAGCGACGAGTCGTACGCAGTGAACTTGGTCTTCTTCACCTGACCCTTCGTGGTCGCGAAGAACAGGTACTGGTTCGTCTCGTAGTCACGGGTGTCGATGATGGCCTGGATGTGCTCTCGTGGCTGCAGAGGCAACAGGTTCACGATGGCCGTGCCTCGCGCTGTGCGGTCCTTCATCGGGATCTCGTGAGCCTTCAGCCGATAGACCCGACCAAGGTTCGAAAAGAACAACAAGTATGCGTGCGCCGTCGTCGTGACGATGTGGGCTACATAGTCCTCGTCACGCAACTTCGCTCCGGCGACCCCACGTCCGCCGCGACCCTGGGTGCGATAGGCGTCGGCCGACACGGTCTTCACGTAGCCCTTGGCCGACATGGTGACGACGAGGTCCTCGTCGTCGATGAGGTCCTCGATGTCCATGTCGCCGACCTCGAAGGTGATCCGCGAGCGCCGAGGGGTGGCGTAGCTCTGGCGGATCTCACCGATCTCGTCCTTGACGACCGCCATGAGCACGGATCGATCGCCGAGGATGGCCTGCAGTTCGGTGATGAGCTGACGCAGCTGTTCCATCTCTTCCTCGAGCTGGGATCGCCCGAGCCGGGTCAGACGCGACAGCTGCATGTCGAGGATGTGTTCGGCCTGCTCCTGGGAGAACTCGAACGGGGTCGCCATGAGGGCGTCCCGGGCACCTGGCTTGTCCGCTGACGCCCGGATCGCCGCGATGATCTCGTCGATGAGGTCGAGCGCACGCAGCAGGCCCTCTACGATGTGCGCCCGTTTGCGGGCCTTGTCGATGCGGTGCTCGGACCGGCGGGTGACAACCTCGGCCTGGTGCTCGATGTAGTGATGCAGACATTCGCGCAGGTTCAGAGTGCGCGGGATCCCGTCGACCAGTGCCACCGTGTTGACCGGGAACGAGGTCTGCAACGGGGTGCGCTTGTACAGGTTGTTGAGGATGATGAGGCCTGGCGCGTCCCGCTTCAGCGTGATGACGATCCGAGTGTCATCTCCCGCCGACTCATCGTTGGCGTCTGCGATGCCCTCGATCTCGCGAGATGCCACCAACTCCTTGATCTTGGACAGCACTGCGTTCGGTCCGACCTGATAAGGCAGCTCGGTGATGACTATGCGATCGCTGCGCGCACCTTCCTCGATCTCCGCCAGGGCGCGCATGCGCACCGACCCGCGCCCGGTGCGATAGGCATCCATGATCCCGCTGCGGCCCATGATCAGTGCGCCGGTCGGAAAATCCGGCCCGAGCACGAACTGCATGAGGTCGTCAGGTGTGGCTTCGGGGTGATCGATCAGATGGACCGTGGCATCGATCACCTCACCGAGGTTGTGGGGAGGGATGCTCGTGGCCATGCCGACGGCAATGCCTTGGCTGCCATTGACCAACAGGTTCGGGAACCGGCTCGGCAGCACCGCCGGTTCCTGGAACTCCCCGGAGTAGTTGTCGGCGAAGTCAACCGTGTTCTCGTCGATGTCGGCCAGCATCGACATGGCCAATGGCGCCAACCGGCATTCGGTGTAGCGCTCAGCCGCCGGCCCGTAGTCGAGAGACCCGAAGTTGCCGTGACCGGCGATCAACGGGTGGCGCAGGCTGAAGTCCTGAGCCATGCGGGCCAGGGCGTCATAGATGGCCGAGTTGCCGTGCGGGTGGTACTTGCCCATCACCTCGCCCGTAACGCGAGCGCACTTCATGAACGGACGATCCGGGCGGGCACCGACGTCGTACATCCCCCACAGGATCCGGCGATGTACTGGCTTGAGGCCGTCTCGTACATCAGGCAGAGCCCGCTGGACGATGACCGACATGGAGTAGTCGAGAAACGACCGCTCCATCTCTTCTTGGATCTCGATGGGCTCGATGCCGCCGAACCCGGTGATGGCACCGCCGTCAGAGCCGTCGTCTTCGTCGGCACCGGTCGGTATGTCGTTGTCACTCATGGTGTGCCCAGCCGGTCAGATGTCAAGGAAACGGACGTCCTTCGCGTTCTGCTGGATGAACTGCTTCCGCAGTTCGACCTCGTTGCCCATCAGCCTGGAGAAGACGTCGTCGGCGATCGCTGCCTGCTCCACAGTCACCTGCAGGAGCGTGCGCCGGTCGCGGTGCATGGTTGTGTCGCCGAGCTCGTCGAAGTCCATCTCGCCAAGGCCTTTCAGGCGCTGGAACTCCTTTTTGTGGTTCGGGTGCTCGGTGAGGAACGCCGCCTTGGCGGCCTCGTCCTTCAGGTACACCTTCTCTTTGCCCACCACAGTGGAGAACAAAGGCGGTTGGGCGATGTACACGTGGCTGTGATCGACCATGTCCTTCATCTGGCGGAAGAAGAACGTCAACAGCAACGTTCGGATGTGGCTGCCGTCGACGTCGGCGTCACACAGCAAAATGACTTTGTCGTAGCGGATCTTGCCCACATCGAAGTCGTCGGACCCGACGCCGGCCCCGATCGCAGAGATCAACGCCTGGACCTCGTTGTTGGCGAGCATTCGATCCATGCGGGACCGCTCGACGTTGAGGATCTTTCCGCGGATCGGCAGGATCGCCTGTGTGCGGGGATCGCGCGCCTTTATGGCCGAGCCGCCGGCTGAATCGCCTTCGACGATGAACAGCTCACATTCGTCGCGGTTCCTGCTGGAGCAGTCCTTCAGCTTGTCCGGCATGCCTGCTCCGTCGAGTGCGCTCTTGCGCCGTGTGGCGTCGCGGGCCTGCTTTGCCGCGGCGCGCGCCCGCTGGGCTGCGACCGCCTTCTTGACAACCTTGTTCGCCTCGGTCGGATGCTCTTCGAGCCAATCACCGAGTCGGTCGTTGGTAGCTCGCTGCACCAGGGTCTTGATCGGCGGGTTGCCGAGCTTCGCCTTGGTCTGACCCTCGAACTGAGGCTCGCGCAAAC
>JBBSGQ010000356.1:0-2933 GCA_038253965.1 Acidimicrobiales bacterium
ATAGCCCATCCGGCCGAACAAGCTCGCGTGAAAGTTCACCTCCTTCGCGCCCATCCCGCCGATGTAGAACCCGAGCGACATGCGGACGAGGTCGGCCGCCTTCTCCACGTCATCGTCGATCACCACCTGCACCATGTTGGGGATCTCGAACTCTTCGGCGCGGCGGCGAGCACCGGGTCGGGCGAAACCTTCGGCGAGGCACTCGCGATAGTGCGAGTCGAGCTTCGGCGACAGGAACATCGGGAGCCAGCCGTCGGCGATCTCAGCGGCCATCGCGACGTTCCTCGGTCCTTCCGCGCCGAGGAAGATCGGCAGGTCGGCCCGTAGCGGATGGGTTATCGACTTGAGTGGTTTGCCCAATCCGGTCGTCGTCTCGCCGAGGTTGGGCAGTTGGTAGAAGTCACCCTGAAAGTCGAGCGGCTCATCCCGAGCGAGTATGCGACGCACGACCTCGACGTACTCCCTGGTTCGGGCGAGCGGCCTGGGATACGGCTGGCCGTACCAGCCCTCGACGACCTGGGGTCCCGATGCCCCGAGCCCGAGGATGGCCCGTCCAGCCGAGAGGTGGTCGAGCGTCAGTGCGGTCATCGCTGCCGCGGTGGGCGTGCGGGCCGAGATCTGGCAGACGGCGGTACCGAGTTTGATGCGCGATGTCCGGGCACCGAACCATGCGAGCGGGGTGAAGCAGTCCGACCCGTATGCCTCGGCGGTCCACATGGAGTCGAAACCGAGGTCCTCCGCGGCCGCCACTTGAGCCGCAGCGTCGGGCGGGGGACCGGCGAACCAGTAGCCGAGGATCAGACCGAGCTTGAGATCACGAGGCATGACAGGCGAGCGTACCGCGGTCGTTGTCGCAGGAATAGAACGTGTTCTAGTCTGGCGGGCATGACAATGCCCACCAATGTCGGCGTCATCGACCTCATGCTCGGCATACCTTCGGGCAACGAGCGGGACTGGTACGAGTTCCTCAAACCGCAGCTCCGTGAGGAGTCGAAGGACTACGAGTTCCCGGCGCAGTACATGTTCAAGGACGTGCCTCACCTTCCGGAGGACATCGATCACGTCACCGCCACGCTCGAACTGATGGATCGGTACGGCATCGAGCGAGCGATGGTCGGAGCGAGCTTCGGGCGGACCGATGATGTCAAGGCGATAGAAGCCCATCCCGACCGCTTCTTCGGGGCGTATCAGATCGATCCGAACAAGGGCATGGAGGAGGTGCGCAACCTCGTGAAGGCCTACGAGACGCTCGGCGTCAGAGCGGCCACCGCATTTCCTGCTGGTTATCTGCCGCAGGTCCCGATCAACGACAAGCGCTTCTATCCCTTCTATGCGAAGTGCATCGAGCTCGACATCCCGATCTGTGTGTGCACCGGCGTCTGTGGGCCGCGTGTGCCGTCGGCCTGCCAAGAGACGATGCTGATCGACGAGGTGTGCTGGTACTTCCCTGAGCTCAGGTTCGTGATGCGTCACGGCGCCGAGCCCTGGGCCGACGTGGCCGCCAAGCTGATGCTGAAGTGGCCGAACCTGTACTACTCGACCTCGGCCTTCGCCCCCCGCTACTACCCCTCGGCCATCGTCGATTACGCCAACTCCCGCGGGGCCGACAAGGTGATGTACGCGGGGTACTTCCCGATGGGCCTGAGCCTCGATCGGATCTTCCGGGAGTTGCCGAACGTTCCGTTCAAGGACGAGGTGTGGCCGAAGTTCCTGCGGGAGAACGCCCTGCGGGTTTTCAAGTTGGACGCGTGACGCCGTGAACCGTGCGACTGCACCTGCTTCGCGAGGAGTGACAGTGAACCGATATCCCTTCTCGATGCCGTTCGGCTGGTTCCAGGTGCTGTACCCGGAGGAGCTGCCAGCCGGGGCGACCCGAGCTCTCTACTACTTCGACCGGCACCTAGTCGCATGGCGCGACGACCGAGCTCAGGCCCACGTCATGGACGCGTTCTGCCCGCATCTCGGGGCGCACCTCGGCCACGGCGGCCAGGTCGAGGACTGCGAGATCAAGTGCCCGTTCCACGGCTGGAAGTTCGACGCCGAGGGCCGCAACACCGAGATCCCCTACAGCGAGCGCGTCAACCGGAGGGCGGCGATCCGCACGTTCCCGACAGTTGAGCGAAACGGGCAACTGCTGGTCTGGTACCACCCCGACGACAAGCCACCGCTGTGGGAGATCCCCGAGATCAGCGAGATCACGAGCGGCGAGTTCACCGGTCCGATCCGCACCCGCTATGTCGTCAACGCGGGCGTGCAGGAGATGGGTGAGAACGGGGTCGACTCAGCTCACTTCCGCTTCGTTCACGACACCGCATCAGTGCCCGAGATCGAGTCCTACGTCACGGACTCGCATCGAGCCGAGATGCTCTCGATCCAGCGGTTTCCGACGCCTCGCGGCGTGGTCGACGGGAGGATCGAGAGCTATGCCGAGGGTCCAGGCGTGAGCAACGTCTGGTTCAAGGGCATCGTCGACACCTTGCTCATGAGCACCTCGACGCCGATCGACGCGCAGACGACCGAGACCCGCTTCGACTTCTACGTCCGCAACCTGGGCGACGCGGCGACCACGTCGAACGTCGGCAAGGCATTCGTGGCAGAGGTCGACAAGCAGTTCACCGAGGACACCCCGATCTGGGAGCACAAGGCTCACCTCGTGCGTCCGGCCCTCGCGGACAACGACGGCCCGTTCATGAAGTTCCGCAAGTGGTACAGCCAGTTCTATGCCGAGCCGGTGGCTGACGAGCGTGACCTGTATCCCCCGCCCTACTGGCCCGACAAGATGGACGAGACCCCGGCCAAGGCCACCGCGTCGGCTCGCCACCACAGGGCTGATCGTTGATTTGGGTCATACGGGTACCGAATCGGTACTCACATGGCCCAAATCGGGGCGCGGTGCAGGCGTCTCCTTCGGACCGAGCACCAGCACCTGGTCC
>JBBSGQ010000357.1:0-2676 GCA_038253965.1 Acidimicrobiales bacterium
AGGCTGCCGAGGGATAGCGGGAGACCTCGGTGACCGAACGGTGGGCGATGATCGGTGAGAGCAGAGCGTACGCGTCAACCCGCAGCCAGTGGGGTACACGCTCACCGCGAGTCGCGCAGACCATCCGGCCAGCCGTCGACGCGAGCTTGGGTGCCTTCGGTGGACACACTGTTGCCGGCCGACCACGGAAGGGGCGACCGAGGTGCGAGTGTCATCGTGCAGCAACCACCCGTCGGCTGAACGTCGCGACCAGCGGATCCAAGGAGGAACGTGCGCTATCAAGTGACCGCCTACAACACGGCAACCGCATCGAGCAACAAGATCCACGACGACGCGGTGGCGAAGGCCTTGGGCTTCCGCGGCGGTCTGGTGCCGGGTGTCGACGTGTATGCATACCTGTGCCACCTGCCCGCCGAACAGTGGGGACGAACGTGGCTGGAGCGGGGGACGATCAGCGCCCGCTTCGCGGCGCCGGTGTACGACGGTGACGCCATCGAGATCGAGGGCGAGCCGGACGGCGACGAGCTCGAACTGAGCTTGTTCGATCCCTCAGGGAAGCGATGCGCAGTTGCCCGGGCAACGGTGGTCGAGACTCCTCCGTCACCTCCCTCAGAGGGTGCCTGGCCGTCGGCGCCCCCACCGGCCGAGCCGCCGCCGGCGACTCCGGAGACGCTCAGCGCGGCAGTCTTCAGCAGCATCGAGGCGACCTTCGTCGCCGAACGAGCCGATGAGTACCTGGACGACATCCGTGAGGGCCTGCCGCTCTTCCGTGACCTTTGCCTGGCCCACCCGGGCTGGCTCCTGCGGTTCGCCAACTACGTGTTGACGGCCAACGTACGGATGGGACCGTGGATCCACGTAGAGAGCACCGTCCGCCTCTTTGCCGCGGTGACCGACGGCGATCGGGTCGAGACGAGAGCGTTGGTCACGGGTGTGCACGAGCGGAGCGGTCACCGCTTCGTCGATCTCGACGTGCTCCAACTGGTGAGAGGTCGCCCGGTCGCGCGTACAGGTCACACAGCCATCTACCAGCCACGGGGCACCTGACCCGGACCTGGCGATAGCTTTCAGGGGTCACGCAGCGAGGAGCCGCCATGAAGGCAGCCGTGTACTACCAGACCGGGGATCCTGACGTCCTACGCTACGAGGAGGTCGACGAGCCCACCCTCCGACCTGGCGGGGTCATCGTCGAGGTCGAGGCGATCAGCATCGAAGGGGGGGACACGCTGAACCGCCTCGGTGGTGCCATGGTGGCGACACCCCACATCGTCGGGTACCAATGCGCCGGGAAGGTACGTGACGTCGGTTCAGACGTGACCGACCGCGAGGTGGGTCAGCGCGTGGTGTGCACGATGGCCGACGGTTCACATGCGGACCTGGTGGCAGTCCCGGCAGCGTCCACGTGGCCTGTGCCGGGCAGCTTGGACAACGTTGTCGCGGCGTGCGTTCCCATCGCGTTCGGAACTGCCGACGACTGCCTGTTCGAGTTCGGCGGCCTCCAGTCTGGCGAGACGGTACTCATCCAGGCAGGGGCCGGGGGCGTAGGACTCGCCGCCATCCAATTGGCCAAGCGGGCAGGCGCGACAGTGCTCGCCACCGCGTCGAGTGCCGAGAAGTTGCAGCGACTCGCCTCCTACGGTCTCGACCATGGCATCGACTACACGGTGGACGACTTCGCCGATTCAGCCCGTCGACTCACCGATGGGCGCGGTGTCGACCTCGTCGTGGATTCCGTGGGCTCGACGCTTTCCGGGAGCATCCGATCGCTCGGCTACCGCGGTCGCATCTCCTATGTGGGCAATGCAGGCCGTGCATCCACGCCGGTCGACGTCTCCGGGCTGATGCAGGGTAACCAGTCGATCCACGGAGTCTTCCTCGGAGCCGAGCTGATGAATGGCAACCGAGCCCACGACAACATCGCACGGCTTCTCGACGACGTTGCTACCGGCGTTCTGCAAGTGGTGGTCGACAGAACGTTTCCTCTCGCCGAGGCGGCCGCCGCACACGCATACCTGGAAGATCGCAAAGCGTTCGGCCGGGTCGTGTTGATCCCGTAGGTATCGGATGACCGGCCGTGGCGGTGCCAGGCGCTCGGCGCGGTGAGAAGATGGTCACCATGGAAGCGTCCTATGACTCAGAACCAGTTGACCGTTTGCCGTTCGGATCTGCGGAAAAGTCGGCTCGCTATGCCACTGAGCGCTACGCCGGCGCAACCGGTTTGAACTGGTGGCGCGCCGACCCGACGCTCCAGTTCCTCATGAGACGACACCTCACCACGGACGAGATGAACTGGGCCGAACCGCACCTCGATCGCATCGGTGCACTCATGGGCGGTCCCGTCTCCGAGCGCGCTGACATCACCGACAAGAACCCGCCCCGCCTCGAACGCTATGACCGTTGGGGTCACGACATCAGCCACGTCGTCTTGCCGCCATCGTTCGTCGAGACCCGTCGTGACGTCCTCGCCAACAGCTTTGAGAACCCGGCGATCCGGGAGGATGCCGTCGGCCGCGGCGTGCGACTCACGATGCCAGGTGCCGCTCACAGCTATCTGCTCAACCAGGCCGAGATCGGCATGACGTGCGCGCTGGGCACCGGGGGCGACATGGTCGTCAACCTCGTCCGGTCGTTCGCCCCTGACGACATCCGCGACCGCGTCATGGCCAAGTTCGCTTC
>JBBSGQ010000358.1:0-2468 GCA_038253965.1 Acidimicrobiales bacterium
ACCCTCACGCCGTCCGCATCCTCGCCCGCGGATGGCTCCGCGTCATCTGGGCCTGCTGGCACACCGACACCGCCTACCGTCCCTCGCGACACCGCGCCGAACAGCTCGCCGCCCACCCGACTTGACCAAGAGAACTCAAGCACCACATCGCCCGCGAGATCTACCAAGACCTCCGCCAACTATCCCCTTGACATCCATAGGAGCATCTCGCCTCCTAGGACGAGGACTCGGCGGCCTTGTCCGCACGCCGGACGAGATCGAGCAGCTGTCCCAGCGTGATCAGCTGCTCAGCTGGTGTCCCGTCGACCTTGGCGAGCAGCGTGGTGATACCGGCGCCGCGGTACCTGTTCAAACGCTCGACGATGCCTGCGGCGGTGCCGATCAGGTTGGTGAGGCGGCCGAGCTCGAGCGGCACGGAGTTGCGAGCATCATCTCGGCGACCCGAGTTCCAGAGCTGCTCGACCTCGGCGACCTGGTCGGCAAAGCCGAGACGGGCGAAGGCATCGTTGTAGAAGTTCGCCTTACTCGTTCCCATCGCGCCGATGGTGAACGCGTAGCCCTGGGAATGGTGGCGAATTGCACCCTCGGCTGCGGCGTCGTCGTCGGTGACCTCGACGGCGACGGGAGCGACGAGATCCAGGTCGTCGAGGGACCGGTTCCCGGTCTTGGCACCTTGTCGCAACGGATCGAGGAAGACATCGGCGGACTCGGGGATGAAGGCGTTGGCCAACCAGCCGTCGGCCAGCTCGCCAGTGAGGCGAAGGTTGGCCGGGCCCATGGCGGCCACGTAGATCGGAACGTGGGCCGGCGCGGTGAGCGGCCGCAGAGCGCGACCCTCGCTGTGCGGCAGGGGGAGCGGGTAGATGTCGCCCTCGTGCTCGAGCCGATCACCTCGGCTGACCGCGCGCACGATCTCGATGGTCTCCCTCGTCGTCTGCACCGGCCGACGAAAGCGGATGCCGTGCCATCCCTCCATGACCTGCGGACCGGAGACGCCGACTCCCAGGTGGAAGCGTCCTCCCGAGAGCAATTGCAGACTGAGCGCTGACGTCGCGAGGAGGGCCGGGCTTCGAGACCCGAGCTGGACGACGAAGGTTCCGAGACCGATGGTCGCCGTGTGGGCGGCGAGAAACGCGAGGCCGGTGAGCGCGTCGTACCCCCATACCTCGGGTACCCACAGGGACGACACGCCGAGGCGCTCCGCTTCGCGCGCGAAGTCGGCAGCGCCGGGCTGATGGGGATCGATGGTTGCTGCGACCTGCATGACAGACCTCGGCTCGTTGATGCTCCCGCTTGCGACACCGACTCCTGCGGGTTCTATAGCCTCGCCCCCGGGGCAACAGGGCGAGGACTGGGGATCCGTGATGCGCTACCGGGACCACCCGACTGTCGAGGTCGAGGAACGGATGACTGGCGACGCCTCGACGATCTGGGCGTTGGTCACCGACATCACCATGCCCGCACGCTTCTCAGCTGAGCTGCAGGACGTGGAATGGCTGGATGGCGCCACCGGGGTGAAGATCGGAAACCGCTTCCGCGGCCACAATCGGCACGAGGCCCTCGGCGAATGGTCGACGGAGTGCATCGTGCTCGAGGTCGAACCCGGGCGCCGGTGGGTGTGGGCGGTGCGCGCCGGTGAGAACCAGATGGCAACGTGGGGGTTCGAGGTCGATCCAGGCCGCAACGCTGTGACGGTGCGGCAATGGGCACGCATGGGTCCTGATCCATCGGGTCTGAGCGTCGCCATAGAAGCCATGCCGGACAAGGAGGGTCGGATCATCGCGAGGCGGCTCGACGAGTGGCGCACGAACATGGAAGCGAACCTTGTCGGCATTCGAGAGCTCGTGGAGCAGAGCGAGGAGTCGGTCGCCCGTCCGAGCGACTGAGACGGGCCGCTCGAACCGGAAGCCCTTGGCACGTGTTCAGCCTGATCGCGGGCTCGGCTGCCCGTACAGCGCAGCAAGCTCGGCACGGATCCACTTCTCTGCACCATTCCGAGTGACGCCAAGGCCGCTCAGCAGTTCGGCGGCGCTCTCTTGGTCGTTGCGCAACAGGCCCAGCATGATGTGCTCGGTACCGATGTAGTTGTGCCCCATGTGGAGGGCTTCCCGGAGGGCCAACTCGACGGTCTTCTTGGCACCGCGGCTGAACCGAACTCGACGGCGTGAGGCTCCCCCGTCCGGCTCGAGCAGGGCAAGCGCCTCAGCACGAACCTGTTCCAGCGTTGGGCCGAGGGCGACGATGGCCTTGGCGGCGAGTCCTTCCGGCTCGCTGAGCAGACCGAGGACCAGGTGTTCGTTGCCGACTTGGTCATGACCGAGGTCACGGGCTTGCGCTTTGGCGTGTTGGACGACGTTTCGAGCGCGCATGGTGAACCGGCTGAGCCCGCCGCCGCTCGGAAGGTCGAGCTCTTCGGATTCCCGTGGGACGAACCGCTTCTGTGCCGCCTGCTTGCTCACGCCCATGTA